>NZ_JBCLNI010000033.1:0-35496 GCF_039062885.1 Blautia sp. 2227st1_G12_2227SCRN_220401
CACGATCTCTCCTACTGCTGCGCTGATCGTCACCGTCACATCCATAATTGCACCAAGTCCTGTCAGCATAATATCTGCCCAGAATATATCTGCTGAATTGCCTGTACTTCCAAGGTATTCCAGATTGGAATAATCCAGATCTCCGTACATATAAATAGAAAATTCAAACAATGTCATGATCAGAAACAGAACACACAGTGTTGAAAGAACTGAGGAAAATGTTTTTCTATGAATTCCATTTAAGCAGATCAATGTAGTCAGTGAAAAAAGAACTGCGATGACATTACAGATATTTAAAATATTTTTGCCTTCTGTAAAAGCCTGAAATCCATACGCAAATATGACTGTATTCAGTATCAGTGATATGATCGTGTAAAATCCCTGCTTTCCTGTAATGCAGATCAGAAGAAAAAATAATCCTCCTGCCAGTAATGCCAGATACCCATCCCTTTTTACAGAACGTATCGTTTTTCCGGGGCTTTCCTTTGAACCGCTTAAAAGAACGGTGTCTCCTTTATGATATTTCTTGGTCTGAACCTGAGAAGATGTATATTCATTAGAGACCGTTATTTTTTCCCCTTTATGCGAACCGTTTAATATCCGTGCCGTAATATTCTGAGTATAATAATATTCTTTTGAGCCCCTGGTTCCTTCTCTGCTCAGAGTCTGTTTTTCTGTTACGGAACATATTTTTGCCAGCGGTGTATGATAAAATCGGGAATTACAGCAGGTAAACAGAACAAAAATAATATATATGCCGGCTAAAAGATATTTTTTGTGAAATATGCAGGATTTCATTAACTTCATTCCCCCTGTAGAAATATTGCAATTGTAAACGCACTGACCGGTTGCTTTTTATCGAAGTAACATTCTACGCTTTTTGAAAGTATTGGTCAATATAAGGTATACAAAAAAACAGCAGCAGAACCGTTTTCACAGTTCTGCTGCCCCCATAATTATTTTAACAAATACCTAACTCCAAAAAAGCCATTATTTACAAAGCGCAGAAAATGCATCTGCAACAAACTGAACCTTGGTTCCGATAATAACCTGTACAGAAGTTTTTCCAGGTTTGATCACGCCTGCAACACCTGCAGATTTGATCACCTTATCATTTACAGCTGTAATATCCTTAACCTCAAGTCTCAGTCTTGTGATGCAGTTATCGATGCTTGTGATGTTCTCTTTTCCGCCACAGCCTTCAAGGATCTTTGCGGCAATAGCAGTATAGTCATCATTTGCAAGCTCAATATTCTTCTCTGCCTCAAGATCATCATCGTCTTCTCTTCCCGGAGTCTTCAGATCAAATTTCTTGATGGCAAAAAGGAATACAACATAGAATACAATGAATGCTGCAATTCCAAGAGGAAGGATGAGCCATGTTTTCTGTGCTGCCGGAAGTGAGGATGAGAAAAGTAAATCCATCGCACCGGCGGAGAAGCTGAAGCCTGCACGGAAGCCAAGAGCAACTGTGATCATGGTAAAGATACCGTAAAGTAATGCATAGATCACATAGAGGCCAGGAGCAAGGAACATAAATCCAAACTCGAACGGCTCAGTTACACCACAGATAAATGCACAGATCGCTGCAGATGCAACAAGACCGATGGCAACTTTTTCTTTGCAGGTTTCGCACATCTTACCATTGCAAGTGCTGCACCAGGAATACCAAACATCATACATGGGAAGAATCCGGACATGTACATTCCAAGGCTCCAGGATACATCTGCAGAGGTTTCACCTGCCCAGAAGTGCTGAAGATCACCAAGTCCGATGGTGTCAAACCAGAATACATTGTTCAGTGCGTGATGTAATCCGGTAGGGATCAGCAGACGGTTCAGGAATGCATAGATACCTGCACCAACAACATCCATACCTGCAACTGCTTTTCCTAATGCTACAAGTGCACTGAAAAGTAATGGCCACACAAACAGTAATACAGCAGATACGATAATGGAAACCACTCCTGCGATGATCGCTACGCAGCGCTTGCCGCTGAAGAATGACAACCAGTCAGGAAGCTTGGTGCTCTTGAATTTGTTATAGCATGTAGATCCGATGATACCGGCAAGGATTCCGATAAAAGGATTCGCAATTTTGTCAAATGCAAGAGTTTTTGTTGCATTGTCTGCGATTGATGGCATGATGGTTGTAACAAATCCTGTAGAAAGAAGTGTTGTGAGCATCAGCCAGGATGCAAGTGCAGCAATTCCGCCGGTTCCGTCATTCTTTTCTGACATACCGACACCAACACCGATAGCAAAAAGGATTGCCATGTTGTCGATCAGAGCTCCGCCTGCCTTAACCAGAAACAGACCGATCAGATTGGCTGCGCCATGAATGTCTCCACCCTGCATAGTTGCCGGACATAACCAGTATCCGATACCCATGAGGATACCACAGATCGGCAGTACTGCCACCGGAAGCATTAACGCTTTTCCCAGTTTTTGAAGAAATTTCATATATTTCCCCTCCCTTAAAATAAATATATTTGACCGGATCACTCCGGTTATAACACCCCGAAAATTGCTACTATCTCCGGGCTGCTATAAGCCTGTCAGCTGCATGAAGATGATCATGAAAGCTTGAGGACGGCTTCATCCGCCGAAACATCCCCCTCCTTCTGGAGGCTTATCTTTCCGTAATCATCTGTGTTGCAGATCAGAACCGGGATAATCGTGTTTAAACCGGCTTTCTCAATTTTGTCCAGATCAGCCTCTATCAGAAGATCACCCTTTTTAACCTTGTCACCTGCTGCAACGTGGGCTTTAAAGGGTTCGCCCTTAAGTGTGACTGTATCCAGTCCGATATGTATCAGTATTTCTGCTCCCTGAGTGCTTGTCAGCGTAACTGCATGAAGCGTATCAAATACCATTGCCACCTCACCGTCCGCCGGAGCATATATCCTGCCGTCTGCCGGGATCACGGCAAAACCGTCACCCAGTACCTTATCCGCAAAGACAGGGTCCGGAACCTCCGCAAGGGGAACCACTCTACCCTTGCAGGGTGCATAGATTAAATTTCCTTTATCTTTTCCTTTAAAAAATTTCAGCATATTCTCTTCCTCCCGTTATTTCACCACTTCTTCCGGTATTGATATCCGCGATGTCGATTTGTAAATATGTCTATATATTTTTTATCCGTTCCGGGTTTATATTATATATTTCGTATAATTTTCATTTTTTGATTTTTAGGCATGTGTATATATTAACCATTATTTTCGGTTTTGTCCACATTTTTATCGGTATTTTTCAAAAAAATAAGCTGTAGCACATTAACGCGACAGCTTATGTGAGAATATTCAGTTTACTTCAGCAGTTCTTTTTCTTTCATATTCGTTGTCACCTGAAACTCTCCGTTGATCCGTTGGATCTCGTATACCAGGGGATTATTTCTGGCCCAGCCGGGATCTTTTTCTGCCTGCCGGTTCCAGCTGTACCAGGCGCGGACAAAGCCTTCGTGGATGGTAGATTCCGCTTCCTGGCGGGCCTGGACCGCATCCTGATAATCCACAAAAGTTCCGATATAAAATCGTTTCCCCTTGAATCCGATGGTAGCACGGTATTTTCCATTCCGCAGCTGATAGACGCCACGGAATCCGCTGGTATTATCACTGCGGTGCTTTCTTTTTTCCAGCATCTCCACACAGGTTCCATCTACCATATGCAGCTGCCCGGGAAGCTCCTTCCATATTTCCTGCCTCAGACAGCCACAGCTTCTGTAATTACCATGAAGGAGACCGTCCTCTGTCACATCCACCTCATTTCCGCAGTCACACCGACAGTGCCAGAACACAGAGCCCTTTTTACTCCTTTTATCTGTATGATAGAGAGCAGTCAGCCGCCCGAAACGCTGCCCGCTGATGTCGGTGATCCCGCGTCCTCTGACATAATGGCCACAACCACAGCTGGTACATTTTCCGGCTTTCAGGCTGTGCGCAGTGGAAATATGCATATTCCCGCAGTCACAGCGGCATTCCCACCTGGTCCTGCCATTTTTACTTTCCAGTTTTTTTACCGCCACAAGTTTCCCGAAACGCCGGCCTGTAAGGTCTTCTGCCACCGGTCCTCTCCTGGAACTGTTTTCTGGAATACATCCACAGTCCTTTACAGTCCCACGCATCAGATGTCTGGTATTTACTTTTATCTCATTTCCACAATCACATCTGCACAGCCATACAACATACCTGTTTTCCCGCTCATCCAGTTTTTTCAGTACCGTCAGATGACCAAATCTCTGACCTTCCAGTTTAAGTCCGTTTGCCATCCTCTGTCCCTCACATTTCGTCAAAAAAAGCGATGCGGTAGAAATTTTTCCTGCCGCACCGCTGTCCGGATCCTGTTATTTATCCGTTTTCTTTTTTCTTCTGACAAATACTGCTGCCAGTAATACCACGCATCCGGAAACGCAGATCACTGCGATCCATTTTGCAATGTTTGTGTTATCTCCTGTTTTTGGCATAGCTTTTACATGACTGGAACCTGTATTTCCTGTATAGGAAGAAGTTCCGGAAGCAGGCAGATTGCTGTCAGGTTTTACCGGCGTGTTCGTTATGGTCGCTGCCGGAGTTCTGGTCGGCACTGCAGTCGGAGTTTTTTCCGGAAGTGGTGTCGGTGTATTTTCCGGTACAGGTGTCGGCGTATCCACAGGATCGTAGGAATTCACAAAGCCGATATCCTGTTTCTCGCTGTTCATCTGTGCATCGGTATGTGCAGCCACAACTGCTTCCAGATCACCGGACTCTCCGTTCGTTACTGTTACTTTCACATAATAAACGGTATTGTCATAATGTCCGTTTTCCAGCTTTCCAGGCTGCTGGGAAACGCTGTAAGTGTATACGCCAGGAACAGCATATTCCACTGCAGGAAATTCTGCTTTCCCCGCACCTGTGATCGTGATCGTATTTTCTTCCGGCATAGGGGCTTCGTCCTCACCCTGAAGAATGATCGTATAAGTTTCGTCCGGAGATGGCTTCTCACCTGACAATTCCACGCTGACAGGAATCTTTACTTCCGCAACTCCAGCTGCCATAGCTGAAATCGGAAAAACTGTCAGGCACAGAACCGCAAGCAGGAGCACTGCCGGAAATTTTCGTATATTCGTCTTCATCCCCTCCTTACGTCTCCGGCGAATAAGGTTTCATTACCGCCAGAAGAACTGTTCTTGCATCTGTAAATTCCGAAGAGCAGGTTGACATTGCCAGTATCTGGGAAAAATCTTCGGACTTTCCAATGTTATCCATCGTCTGCTGATGGACATGTTCCGCGTTTTTTCTGACAAAATCCACAAGCCCGCTGGTGTCCGCCTGCCATTTTCCCGATGCAAAAATAGAATCCTCAGATGCGGAAACCTGCATACATGCAAATATTTCCAGCTTGTAGGAACGGTCAGGCAGGATCAATGTACCTGTGGTGTTTTTGTCAAAAAATTTCTTTTTTCTGTAAAGATCCAGATCTCCGAACATCTTGTGCTCTGCCATGTGATGACCATACAGGAGAGAATATTTCCCCTGAAAATTCCTGTCACAGCCGGAATCCAGAAAGATGCTTCCTGACAAAGCAAAATCACCGTATACATCGGTATTGATGTAAGTCAGGTTATCTTCTCCCTGAAGGATCGGATAGTCGATCTTTGTATGATCCAGTGTGATCCATCCACAAACGTCCGGATTGATCTTTCGGAGTTCTTCAAAAGAAGCGCCTCCGTCTTTCTGTTCCGGGTCGGGCTTCAGTTTTAAGAGCTGTGACTGAATGTCGTCCACAGCGCCATAGACCTGTGCGTTATCCCAGAGTGCATACCCGGAATACGCCGCCGCCAGGATCAGAAACAATGCTACAACGGCAGTGACCAGAGAGTTGGCTGCTTTCAGAAAAAACTTAGATGCGTTCATACTGCCTCCTCTCTGCTGCCTGGATGATCATTAGTCTTCGTATTTACGTCTTCTGGTGATGAATGCTGCACCTGCGATTACGATCACGCCTGCGAATACGAGGATGTATGGGAGAGTTGTGAGGTTGACGCCGGTGTCGATGTCGCCACCTTTGTTGTTAGTAATTGTCACATTCTGAGAAGTTTTATTAACTGTTTTATTAGTATTTGTATACGTATACACTGGGGCGTTATAACCACCTTTAGCTTTAGTATAATCTGCCTCAGTTACATCATATGTCACACCAAATGGTAAATTTGTGAAAGTAATTGTCTGGTCATGTTTCAGGTTGATTTCTGCTGTTGCTATATTATTTTCCCAATCACTTGCTTTGATAGTATTTGTTGCCTCTCCAACTTTATAAGAAATATCACTGGACATTGTCTTTCCTGTATTATTTTTTAAAGTTACTGTTACAGTGAAAAATTTATTTTTATCACCAAGATTACCAGTTACAACTTTTTTTACAGGTAAAGAATTTGCTGAATACGTATTTTCAAATGCATTCTGACCTTCTGTAAGTTTTCTACTTTCGTTACTGGATATATTTTTATAAACAGTAACATATCTGTCGAAACCATCTCCTGACTTATTATTAACAACAGTGACTTTCAGTGTAACCGTTTTTTCATCGTATGTTACACCCAGAGTATTACCCTTAGTTTCTGCAACTGTATAATAATAAATTCCTACACTATTATAATTTGGAAGTTCAATGGTAAAAGTTTTCTCCTTACCCTCTACTGTTGCTTCACCCTCCGTATATTCTGTCGTATAGGCAACAACTTTAGGCATCGGCATATTATCTTTTGTAGTATTGCTGGCTGCATCTGTAACATTAGCTGCTGTTACAGTGTAGTTAAAAGTTTCTGCCGGGGATTTCATATCAGCTACTTCCAGCTTATAACTTTTTGTTAATGTAACAGAATCTACAGGTGTTTTCGTTTCAGCTTCTGCAGTTTCTGCCGCAAATGCCGTACTTCCCATGGTAAACATGGTGGCTGCTGCGATCAAACATGCTAACAGTTTCTTTGTCTTTTTCATAAGAAAATCCTCCTAGAAATATAAATTTATTTATAAGCTCATAAAAAGCAGCTTATACATTTGTTGTTATGTTCTCTCAGAAATGGGAGAACAATTACTTTTTTACAGTTCTCTTCTTCGAAGTATAGTGATTACTTTTGCTTTCACATTCTCTATGGAGATGGGGCCGAATTCACGGCTGTCTTTTGCATGGGTTCGGTAGTCTCCCAGAATAAATACACTGCCTTCCGGAACTGTGTAGGGATATGTGATCCCTTCCTTTGCATATGTAGGAAATGCAATTTCTCCTGTCTGGGCTGTTCCGTTTACAAGAAGCGTTCCTGTGTCATCCATTGTGATCACGTCGGTTTCGCATCCCAGGATACGCCCTACATGAGTTTTGCCGCCGGCTTCATACACGACAACATCTTCTTTTTCAAGATTCTGTTCCAGCCGATAACCGATAAGAAGATCTCCGGCTTCCACTGCCGGGAACATTTCATTATCCGGTGCCTGGCCTATAAGAAAGACCTGTGTAAACAGCAGCCAGCCAACGGCCACGATCAACACGACCCGCCACAAAAGGCGGATGTAGCCTTCCTTTATTTCTGTAGAATATCTTCTTTTCCGGATTGTCTGAGAACAGGTTTGATCTTTTTCAGCACGCATCACCTCCGCACCTCTTCTCTGGAACTATATCCTGTGAACAGATCAGACATTTGTATCCTGTCCGGTAGTCCCTCTTTCAGCAAGTTCCTTATATTTGCGAATCATGGCATCACAGCTTTTCTGATGGTCAGCGATCAGTGCATCGTACCGTGCACGTTCTGCACTTAAGGATGTTTCATAAATCTGATTCAGCTCTTCCAGCTTTTTCCAGAGATGAATTTCATCCACTCCGCCAAACAGCACTTTCCGAAACCTGACCGTCCGGAACCACTCCTTCAGCTTTTCGTGCTCATGATTTAACGCCTCTGTTTGTGGAAACCGCTCTGCTCCAGCATTGCGGCTTCCTTTCTTCCCTGACTGTTTCTTCTTCATCATAACCGCCTTCAATTCCAACGCTTCCTGCGCCTGAATAACAGCACACCTGCTCCGGCAGCTACGATACCTAACGCCAGAATGTATGGTGTTGTATTGAGATCCAGCCCAGTGTCCGGGATTGCGTCTTTGTTGTTGGTAAAGGTAACTTCGTGAGAAACATCATTATCCCTTCTTGAAATAGATGTTATTTTCGCCTCTCTATTATTCGAAACAGAAGGGTTATCGTCTATTGTATAGGAAGGCGTATATCTATCGTTGCTATAATAATCATCTTCTGTGATCGTTACGGTTGCTCCAACTGGAACCTGTGTCAGTCTTGTTGTCTGCTTATCTGACAGTGTAATTGTCGTTGAACCTGTATACTGTGTCTCACCGATTTTAAATGGAAGATTAGTATTTCCATTTACTACAGAAATTATAAAGTTGAACTTTTTACTCTTATCTCCCATATTTCCAGTTACATTTTTTTTGATATCTACTGACGTATAAAGCGGTGCGTAGTGAGCATAAAAATTTACGGTACCATCTGCTAATTCTGTTTCATTTGGAGAATATGGCCACTTTTCATTTGAAATTTTTGAGTTGTTATCATTCCCGTTGGGATCTTTTTCCGGATACCAGCCATCCAGAATATACGTTATTCCATCAATTTCTCGAGTGGAACCAATTTGAACTATACTTGTCTTATTAACTGAACTATCCTTTTTATAATTTGCTGCATCAACTAATTTATAATCATTGCTTTCCGGTTCCTTCACCCAAAATTTAGCCGCAAAAACTTTTGAGCACTTAATGTTGATTGTACAGTCAATGTGATAATATTGATTTTCTGTAGTACTGTTATCCCGAGAGATTTTAAATGGTACTAAAGTAATTTCTGTTACATCATCTTCCGTTAAATCAGTTACTTGTAATTTCTCTCTTACATTCTTTTTATACGCCTCCCAAATAGAATCCAAAATGTAATTAAAATATGTTTTATTATCTACCTTTATTTCATTATCTGTTCTTCTAACTGTCCATGATGAACTCGTTGTCCCATCTGGCCATTTAGTAATATAATTACTCACATTACTTACAACATTTTTATTATTTTTCCAGGTTGCATTAGTTACATCGATTTCTCCCAATAGCTTACTCTGATCGGATTCCGGACTCCAATAATCTGTATCATTACTTCCCGGCACGCCATCCGGTGAAGACAAATAATAAATTGCTGCTTTCGTTTCCGTTGGTACTGTTGTTGGTTTTGGTGCCGTTGTTGGCCATAGCCATTTAGCCGACTGCACTTCCATCTCCACATCCTGGACCTCGTCTGCTGATGCATCTGCATCTTCCGCCGGTGTTGCAGCTGGTTCTTCGGGCTGTTCGGTGACTGTCGGCTCCTCCGGCTGTTCTGTCACGGTTGGATCTGCGGGCTGTTCGTTATCTTCGCCAGGCTCTACGGATGGCTCTTCCGGCTGCTCCGGATCATCAGATGGAGCTTCTATAACATCTGTCGGTTCCTCTGTATTTTCATCTCCGGTTGTCACCACAGGTTCTTCTAGTTGCGATCCATCCACCGACTGATCATTTTCCGCTTCTGCGGCTGTCAGCTCTTCTGCTTCCTCTGCGGATCCGGACTGTACTGTTTCAGTATTTTCATTGGCTGTTTCACTGCTAGCCTCTACCGCAAATGCTGAGATGGAAACACTGCAGATCATTGCGAACGCAATACAGACTGCGAGGATCTTCCTCCACAGACGGTGTTTTCCAGATGAATGATTATGTATCATACTTCAAACCTCCTTCTTGTATGCTATGGCAGTCAAAAACAGGCACTGCTCATTACATGTCCATGCCGGTATTTCTGCTCTTTCGCAGAGCACAATACTCTGTGAAAGATTCCCTGCGATCCGTGTAAATTCAACGGTTCTTTCTTCTCTGACGGCGGTTTTTGACGGTTTATTAAAAAACTCAGGCTCCCGGAAATTCTTTTTCCACGGTATCTGCGATCTTCAGTTTTTCCATATTTTTACGCTTCAGGTTCATAGATGAATGTACATAACATTCCAGTGTGATCCGTGTGCTGGAGTGCCCCAGGATCTCCGAAAGACTGCGGATCTCAAATCCGGCCTCCACACACCGTGTCGCAAAACTATGCCGCAAAGTATGGAAATGAACATTTTTCAGATCACAATCTTTCGTGTATTGCCTCATGCGATACTGCAGGGTTCTGGGCTCCAGGAAATACCCTGCTTTTCCGGTCAGAACATATGCTTCCGGATCATCTGCTCTCCATTTGTTACAGAGCTTTTCAATATCCTGGTTCATGGGGATCATCCTTACCGACCTTCCACTTTTAGGAACCCCGGTTATGATCCGGGTCCTTTCTTCACTTGCAGGATTGAGATTTTTCAGGCGCTGCATGGTATGACGTACAAAGATGACTTTATTTTCCAAAGAAATATCTTCCCATTTCAGAGCACATACTTCTCCGATCCGCAATCCTGTCAGCAATGCCAGCAAAACCCCAAATTTACACGGATCCATGTCCCGTAAAAGATATTCCGTAAACCTTTTCTGTTCTTCACAGGTCAGCACACGCATTTCTTTTTGGTCCTGCCTGGGGTATACGATATCCACCGATTTTGCCAGTGGATTCTGCTTTGTTGTATAATTCAGAATGGAATGCAGCACGGAAAGAATATCCCGCACTGTTTTTGGTGACAATCCTCTTTCATGGATAAGCCTGTAGCTGAATTGTTCTACAAGTATTTCTGAAATAGCCTCGGAAAAATACTGCCCGAGATCAGGCTTGATATATTTTTCCAGGATCGTTGTATATTTTACAAAAGTGGATGGTTTCACGCTGCTTCGTTTCAGATACAGCCATTCATTACAGTAATCTGCAAAGCGATTCCGTTTTCCTCTCACGGGCAGGAGCTGATCATTCATCAGCGCATAACGTGCCTGATTGACCTTATCTCTGGCTTCATGATATGTTTTTCCGTAACAGTAGCCATAGTGTATCCTTCCGTTTATCCGATGCTCCTTGATATATCTGGCTTCCCATCGTCCGTCTTTTCTTTTGTAAATGTTTTCTCCTTTTCTGCTCATTGATCTTTCCTCCTGTTATGCCGAATCTTATAGTCTGTTCACAAATAAGAGTTTTTATCCGCCGGTCTTTTATCCTCTGACGATGACACTGACGGCGAATAGTGTCCTTTTTCGGACACCGCAATATTTGCGCCCTATATTATCCGTAAAATATGGTGAAAAACCACGATAAAAAAGCCGGTTTTCAGGAACTTACGCCTTGAATTTCCAAAAAATTTATGGTATTTTTATAGAAACAGAGTATTGTGCTCTGTGAAAATTTACCAACTATAACCTAAATAAATAAGCCGTTTTTTAAGCAAAAAAACTCCCTCACATATCAGTTTTTCTGATACATGAGGGAGTTTCTGATCTTATATTTTATTTCTGTTCTTCAAGCTTTCTTTTTAACATCTGAATTTCTTTTTCCTGAGCTGCAATTTTCTCCTTTTGATTATCAATCTGCTCCTGCATCTGATCAACCATATACTTCACTGTGTTTCTGTCAAGAATCTTTAATTCCTCTGAATACATTTCCATCATCCCTTCCACATTCCGGCATATATTATATATGTGCTCGTACATGACCGTAAACTCCGGATATTTTTTTATTAATTTCACGATTACTTCCGGAGAATCCATACTCAAAAATGCCAGCCATGCATCCAGTTTATCTGTGATACCTTTATTGTGCATATTCTCACGAAAGATGTCAAGCGGAAGAAATACATATTTCTGAAGCAGATTAAGTTCCAATCCTGTATCTGATCTCTGTTGAAAAATATGGCAGTATCTATCTTTATATTTATGAAAATCTCCTGTACTTTTATCAATCAGTACAATTGTATATACACTTTTTATATCCTTATAGGAAAACTTCTCTTTTCTGGTACTTCGGGCATTTTTATATTGCCTTAATAATAGATCAGAAGAATAACATGCGCATCTTTCCCCAGGAAAAGCGTAACCTATTTTTTGCACTTCCACGTTACAATATGAACCATCATCAAATCGTACCAGAATATCCATGATCAAAAGAGACTGCTCATCTGCCAGTCTTGTAGAATCTCCTGGTAAAACTTCGATAATTTTCACCTTTCTCTGAAGCAATACTTCAAGAAAATCCTCTAATCTTTCCGGTACTGTTTCCGGATTCATAATTTCTTTAAAAAATGCATCATACAGCATTTTCACCCCCTTCACTCCCGTACAGAAATCCAGAAATTCCTCTCTCTGTTCTTCTTTCCAGCTATAAAATCTCTCTGTCAGATTTATGTTCTGCTGAATGTCCCGCAAAATCTCCTCGCGGGTTCTTATCATTGGAAAATAAGCCTTTAATTTCGTATTCAATTAATCTTCTCCTTGTCTGATAAAAAATGGAAATTCCGTTTCAGATCTGAAACATCTGTGAATGCCATACGGCTAGAATAAGTCTTATAAGATACTTATAGAATATCATATTTTTATCTTGCATCCAAGATTTTTCCTTCCTGTTGTTTCTCTGTATTTCGACACGATATTTTATGGCAATCAACCAGATACGGCGCAGACTACAAATATCCTTCTGCAAAAAAACTCCCTCACATATCAGTTTTTTCTGATACATGAGGGAGTTTCTGATTTATGACTGATCTATGACCTATTTTGCTTTATAACGGTAAACGGTTTTTACTGCTGTGCTGTCTTTACCGGTTGTCCAATCACTTTCGGAGGTTGTGGTCTGAGTCTGGAGTTTTTTGTTCTGGTACTGGTTCATGCGGTACCAGGCCTGGCCTCTGGCTCCGTGGCTTCCGTAGGCGCCGTTACATGTAGTTCCGCTGGAGCACCATACCCGACTGCCGTTTCCATTCCAGTTCAGCAGATAATAGGTAATGCTCGGGTCATCTCCATCTGCGCCGGAAGCAGCTACGGTTACCTGACTGGCTGCTACACTGTCAAAATGTACATAAGGGCCCGTCTGTGCGAAGTTTACATTCTTTCCGGTATTCGGTCCGCAGAAATGATAGTAATAATAGCCCACCAGCTGTCTGGATGCAGATGTCTCCAGTGGTCTTACAGACTCATAAACACCACCATCATTGACATAGCTGGAGGTTGTTTTCTGATAGGTGTGTTTATACTGGATCGTATATTTATCGGAAGTAATATTCTTGGGAAGCGTATCCACATAAACCCAGTTTTTAGGTTTCGCCTTGATCTTAAAGGTCTTTGTTACGGTTCCGCTGTAATTCTCCTTAAACTTCACCGTTACCTTATAAGTACCAACATTTTTTCTTCCACGAGAATATGTCACCTTGTAATTGCCGGAACTGATGGTTTTTTTATTCGCACCGGTTACTTTTACCTTCGGTGTTTTTACTTTTCCGTCATATGTATAGCTTGTGGCAGAAAGCTTTATTGTCTTCGGATAATAGATGGTTTTCTTTCCGGTCACTGCACCGCAGGAGCAAAGATACTGCACATATCCGTTCCTGGATGTAGTTGCTTTCTTCACCTGTTTTTTGTAGCTGTGTTTATGAGCTTTTCCGGTGATCTTAAAGGTTTTTGTAACGGTTCCCGAGTAATTGCCTTTAAACCGAACTGTTACCCGATAAGTTCCAACATATTTTCTTCCGGCAGAATAGGTAACTGTATAGTTGTCTGCACTGATCACCCTGTTGTTGCTGTCTGTAACCTTTACCGTTGGCTTTTTTACTTTTCCATTATAAGTATAGCTTGTTCTGGAAAGCTGTATTTTTTTCGGATAATAGATGATCTGTTTATTCTGTATACTTCCGCATCTGCACTGCTCCTGTGTATATCCGTTGGCAGTGGTGGTTGCCTTTACTGTTACTCTCTGATAGCTATGTGTATGTGTGACCGGAGCTGCCTGGACAGTGAAATTCACAGAATCCGAAAATGTATATGCATACTGTGCATGATTCACAGATGCCACCGCTACCCTGTAATTCCCCGCCGGCAATGTGCAGGACCAGCTTGTTCCATTCACTCCATACTGAACTCGCATCGGATTGGATTCTCCTGCTTTATACACATATACATCATAATATCTGGCATAGCTTGTTGCATTCCAGGAAAACGTTGTGGTCTGATTCGCTTTTCCCGGATTCACGCTCACATATGGCTTGCCCGGTACACGAACGCCCGGATAGATAAAGCCAAGCAACACCTTGTTGGAATCATAAGGGCGCCTTCCTCCGACTGCATTGGTCAGTGTATATCCATATGCAACTCCATGAGAGGATGTCTGATCTTTGTCCGTTCTTCCTCCCTCATCTACCGTAAATCTGTTGTTTCCAAGATTAGCTGTTACATAAGCAACATGTCCGTAATAATCTCCGCTCCATACAGCAATAGAACCGGGAACAGGCTCATTTCCTACTGCATAGCCCTGATTGATAGCATTTTGCCACCAGCTTACCGCATTTCCCCATGAAGGCAATGCGATTCCCTGTCTGTCATACACGCACTGCCATGCAAAACGTGTGCAGGGGATCTCGTATAAGCCATCTCGATCCACATCCTGTGTTGTAGGATAAGGATTACCTGCTGCTGTTACCGTTGCTGCCGGTACCGCACTGAAGGCAGTTACTGCGGACAGCGCAAGGACCATTAATTTTTTCAGAAGCTTCTTTTTCATAGTTTTCTCCTTTCCTGTGGTTTCATCCTTCTTACCGGATAATCCTGATCTGGCACGCCTCCATAGCTTTCAGTGCATTCTCATGACTCTCCGGTGTTACACCTGCGCAGCACGTGGCATCAACACAGATCGGCACTTCCGGAAGGGATGCTTTGATCAGCAAAGCATTGGAGATCACACAGATATCTGTGCAAAGTCCCACAAGAGTAATACTTCCGATTCCTTCATCTTCATCGATCATAGTCAATTCCCCGGCAAGATCAGTGGAGCCGAAGGTTTCTTTATCAATGGGTTCTGTTTTCCTTAAGGCGTCCAGCTCTTCCCGGATCTGCCATCCAGCTGTGCCCCGGATACAGTGAGGAACCGGAAGGTTTTTCCCTTCCTGTGTCTCCAGATAATACGTTTCATGGGTATCCCTTGTAAAAAATACCTTTCCTTCAAAATTCCGGATCTTCTCCTCCACCTTCGGAACAATGGCAGCTGCCTCCTTCGTGCCAAGTGCACCGTCGATGAAATCATTTTGCATGTCTACTACAATGAGAATGTTCTGCATGTTTGTCACCCCTTGTTTCATAATTTATTTCTGTCCGGCAAATTTATGATACCTTTATTGTGCATACTCTCACGGAAGATGTCAAGGTAAAAAGATCCAGTCAAGTGGAGATTCGCATCGGTAATTTTTTTCGGCCACTTACTGCAAACTTAGCCTTTCCTCCCAGCTATCCAGCGTAGCGCTGATAGCCCATCCAACTCCCGAGCAGCCACCCTCCCCTACCGCCCTGAAAAGCCAGCCCGCCAGGCGTGTGCTGCCTGTCACCGGACTCTGCAGGAGGGGAGCTGATTCTTGACTGGCGGAAATCTGCGTTGCTTCAAAAATTCTCACTGTCTGAGCGTCTTCAGACGCGAGTTTGAGAATTTTTGAAGCGGTTTTAGCAGAATTCCGGCAGCCTAGAAGCCAGCCCCCGACGAAGCCCCGGTGACAGGCAGCACACGCCTGGCGGGCGTCCCTTTTCACAAAAAAAAGCCGAACCAGCCACATCCCGCAGCCAGTTCAGCTCAACCCATACAACTACAAACTCACTCACCATCAACCCAGGCAAGCAGCTTCCCGGTAAAAACCCTATTAAAGAAATGGATCACCGGTCCCAGCCCAAAAGCCGTCACCAGTGTACCAATACCCACAACACCACCAGTCAGATAACAGATCAGCGCACAAAGCACATCATTAGACATCCTGTGCCAGAAATAAGGAATCTTCGGCCATCTCTCTGTCATGATCAGCGAAAGACTATCATAAGGCGCAACCCCCTCATCCGGCATCTGATACATCGACAGTCCCAGACAGCAGATCACAACACCCACACACAGTGCCACCAAACGTACCGGCAGCGCCACAAGCTCCAATCCCAAAACACCAGTATAAATATTATAAAAGAAAGTAGTAATATAAGCCAGACAAACCGCATTCACAACCGTACCGATCCCCAGGAACCTTCTGCCAAAAGCAATCTCAATGATCAGCAGCACAATATTTACAATCAGCTGGAAATTACCATACGCCATACCAATCATATCCGCAACCGCCATATTCATTCCACTGAACGGATCCGTTCCAAGCCCGGCAAGCTTGAAAATTCCAATCCCCATACCTGCAAAAACATTTCCGATACACATGATCAGAACATGCTTCCAGTTAATGTTCTTCAAAAAATCCCCCATAAACCTCATACCTCATCCTCTCTGAAAATATTGTCAGGCAGATATCCACGATCCACCTTCACTGCGCAAGATCCATACCAGATAATACCTTAATAACCAGCCTGCTGCAACGCTTATATTCTATCACACCCCCTCACCCCTGTAAAACATAAAAACCCCAAGAAACAACAAAAAGCAACAAAAAAAGACATCCTGCAGACCACATTATATGATCTGCCGGACATCTCTCTTTTTTATATCACGCTGTTAATTCAATTTCACAATCACCAGTCACTCCCGAAGCTCTCATGGCAGAGCCTCGTTATTTCAGATATCCCGAAAAATTTTTTCAATATCCAATATTATTTAATGAACTTAACCTCAGGATAAATTGCCTGCTTGGCAGCCTCTTTACGCTCATTAAATACAACCTTGTTCTCCTCAAACAGGTTACGTCCTTGTGCATCGATAGATACGATCAGCGGCCCAAATTCTTTAACCTTGTTGCACCATAAAGTCTCAGGCATACCAAGCTCATCCCAGTGATGCTCAACAATCTTCTCAACCTCTGTAGCAGCCACAACTGCACATCCAGCCGGGAAAACACAGTGGATCGCACCGAACTCTTTACAAGCACGCTCCGTATTCGGGCCCATACCACCTTTACCAACGATCACTCTGACACCAGTCAGTTTTGTAAACTCATACTCGAACTTCTCCATACGCATGGAAGTTGTCGGTCCTACAGAAACCATTTCATAATCATCCTCTGTACCCTCGATCTTACGAACGATCGGGCCGGCATGGAAAATCGCTTTGTTGCGGATATCATACGGAAGCTCTCTTCCATACTCAACCAGACGACGGTGAGCAACGTCACGGCAGGTCATCAGATCTCCGTCCAGCCATACAATATCGCCGATTTTGATATCAGCCAGGTCTTCTGCGCTTATAGGTGTAATAAGAACTTTTTTATCTCCTCTGATTTCGATCATGATTTTTCCCTCCGTTTATATTAAGCATTAAATTTCCATGTGGAATGAGTATCACAGGTTACTGTAAGATCCGGATTTACAACCAGATGTCCACGACGGTGAGACCAGCATCCAACGTTTACTGCAACACCGATGGTAGATGGATGACGTGCGGTATTCTCAATGTTGACACCCATTACAGAATACTTTCCGCCCATACCCTGCGGTCCAAGGCCGATGGCATTGATACCATCCTCGAGAAGCTTCTCCATTTTTGCTGCGTTTGCGTTATCGTTGTGAGAACCGATCGGACGCATCAGCGCTTTCTTGGAGTTCAGAGCAGCTGTCTCTACAGATGTTCCTACACCAACACCAACAAGAAGTGGAGGACACGCATTCAGTCCGTAAGTTGTCATCTGATCCAGAACGAAATCGGTAACACCCTCATAACCGGCACCTGGCATCAGAACCATTGCTTTTCCAGGAAGGGTACATCCGCCGCCTGCCATGTATGCGTAGATCTCACATTTATCGCTGTTTGGAACAATATCCCACCATACAGTCGGTGTTCCCTTACCAACGTTTTTCTTTGTATTGTACTCATCAAAAGTCTCAACGGAATTATGTCTTAACGGTGCTGCAAAAGTAGCCTGAACAACAGCATCTTTCAGGAGTGCCTCCAGCTCATTGATATACGGGAAATTTGTTCCGCATTTCAGCCAGAACTGAAGAACACCTGTATCCTGACAGCTTGGGCGGTTCAGCTCTACAGCAAGTCCCTGGTTCTTTGTCATGGTCTCATAAAGAACCTTTGGAAGTGCAGCTGTTTCCTGTGATCCAAGCTCTTCAAGTTTATTAACTACGTCATCCGGTAATTTTTTTCCAATATGGGCAACAAAATCTGCTACCATGTCTGTTAATACTTTAACTCCATTTTCCTTAGTCATGATTTACCTCCTGATATGGTTCGATGGTTTAATGTTTTTTAGTTACATAGGTTTTTGTTGGTTGTTTCATCATTAATTTTGGCTGATTAATGGTTAAGATGGCTTTTTTGGCTTATTTATCATTTCTCCTTCACTGTATGGTCAGTGCAGAAGGGAATGAACTTAATCAAAAGTGTTGCTGGTCACAAAGTGAACAGTAACTCAAAAGTTTCTCTCCTTACGGATAGAACGGAAACAGGATCGGCAACAGGATCATACAGATCACAAAGGATACCAGGATCAGCGGCAGACCGGATTTCACATAGTCCTTGAATTTGTATCCTCCAAGACCGACTACCATGGTGTTTGCTGGCATACCGATCGGTGTTGCATATGCACAGGAACCTGCGATAACAGTTGCGATAACAACGGCTCTCGGATCTGCTCCGAGGTTGTTTGCAAGAGATACCGCAATTGGAATCATCAGTGCTGTGGTTGCTGTATTTGACATGAAATTTGTCAGCACACAGGTTACAATAAAGATCACCAGAAGAAGAAGGATCGGACTCGGATCTGCTCCAAGAAGTCCTACGATCTTATCTGCGATCAGTTCTCCGGCTCCGGTTGTATCCAATGCTTTTGCAAGTGTCAGAGAACCGCCGAAAAGGAATACAACTTTCAGGTCAATAGATTTCAGTGCTTCTTTTTCGGAAATAACTCCTGTCAGAACCAGGAGGATCGCTCCGATACATGCGGAAACCTCAATGCTGATGCCGATCTCTTTCTCAAAGATCATTGCAAGGATCACAAGGATCAGTACTACCAGGGAAACAGTCTGTTTCCACTTCGGTACATGGCTGAAATCCTGCTGATCTTCAAGAGCTGCACCGGATGCATTCTTTCCATCCGGAAGGAATTTATATCCGATAAGGACAAAGTAGAGGATTCCGATCAGAAGCATCGGAACTCCAACCGGCGCATACATAAAGAAGCTTGTGGAAAGCCCCATCTCCTGAAGTGCATTCACACCCATCAGGTTTCCGGGTGCACCGATAATAGAAAGGTTTCCGCCAAGTGCTGCGGCAAATACCAGCGGCATCAGAAGACGGCTTCTGGAATAACCGGACTCATCGGCGATTCCACAAACTACCGGGATCAGCACTGCTGCAGTACCTGTATTGGATAAGAATCCAGACATTACACCTACGATCACCATGATCGCAATGATCAGTGTTTTTTCTGTTCTGGCAAATTTCGTGACCAGTCCTCCGATCTTATTTGCCATTCCTGTTTCGAACAATGCCTGGCCTACTACAAACATGCCAACGCAAAGGATTACGTTACTGTTTACATACTGTGAAAATGTTGTTGTTGCATCCACAACTCCTGTAAGGGTCAGGCCGATGGCACAGATCGAAGCCGTCAGACCAAGAGGAATTTTTTCAAGGATGAAACTGATAATGGTGAACACAAGAAACAGCAATGTGATAGTTGTCTGAGACATTTCTGTACTCTCCTTCCATTTGGTTTTTTCCTGAAAAGTATAGGCCGTACACGTTTCTTTTGATGGTTCCATTATAACCGGTGTACATATAAAAAAACAAATTAATGAAACATATATCCGCATAAAAAATATTTATAGTATCAGTTTTTAATGATAATTTTTGTATATTACTAACATAAAATCAGCGTATCAGCAAATGAATCTGGCAAATATTATATTTCTATGCTATTTTTATGTAGACACCCAAATACTCTGTCACATCTTTTCCGGACGGAAATGAAAAACTTTACTAAAAAATTTAATCTGACAATACATCG
This sequence comes from Blautia sp. 2227st1_G12_2227SCRN_220401, assembly GCF_039062885.1. NCBI lineage: Bacteria > Bacillati > Bacillota > Clostridia > Lachnospirales > Lachnospiraceae > Blautia > Blautia sp. 2227st1_G12_2227SCRN_220401. Next base: position 20,134 of record NZ_JBCLNI010000033.1, read on the forward strand.
AGAGAAGGTTTATCATGACACTGAATCAACTACGCTATTTCTGCACAGCCAGCCGCTGCCACAGCATCACAAAGGCAGCCGAAGAATTATATGTGACCCAGCCCACCATTTCCATGGCTATCCGCGATCTGGAGATTGAATTCGGGATCAGTCTTTTTTCCAGAAAAGGAAATCAGCTGAGTCTGACCCAGGAGGGAGAGTCCTTCTACAAAAAAGCTACCTATATCCTTCAATATTGTAATGAGCTTCAGGCCGATTACTCCAGCATGTCCAGGATAAAGCCCCCTCTTCGCATCGGGATCCCTCCCATGCTGAGTACCGTATTTTTTCCGGAGCTGCTTACAGCGTTTCACGAAAAGCACCCGGAAATTGCCGTAGTACTGGAAGAATACGGATCTGTCCGTGCCTGCAATCTGGTACAGGATGACACCCTGGATGTAGCTTTAGTCAATATGGAACAGTATAATATAGATAAATTTCACAACACTGTCCTGGCCAACGACCAGGTGGTTTTCTGTGTGAGCAACGACCACAGGCTGGCAGAAAAAAAATCAGTCACAACAAAAGATATGGTGAAAGAGCAGCTGATCTTTTTCAATGCTGACTCCGTCCAGAATCAGATCCTGAAAATGCGTTTTGAGATGGATGGCCACACACCCAATATCGTTATGCGGAGCAGCCAGATCTACACCACCCTACAATTTGTAAAAACCGGAAAATATGGCTGCTTTCTCTACTCCAGCATGACCGATAACTTTTCCACTTCCAATGTTACCGGTATCCCGCTCAATCCACCTGTCCGCATAAAAATCGGCATGGTATGGAAAAAAAGCAAATATATCAGCGGCGATATGCTGACATTTCTGCATTTCACCCGCATGTATTACAAAGAACATCCGCTGATAGAAAAGTAAATCCCCAAACTTCCAATTATATGTCGATTAATTTTTCTAATAAATGCATTTTTTTTTAAAAAACCATTGAAATCCATCAATTCATGTGATACTCTGTGTTACAGTGTTTTTCTACACAGAACGAATGACCGCCACTACCGTACACAAAAAGGTCCTGGCATCATTCAAAAATAAAAAAACTCAGGAGAGTCTCTTCAAATCAAAAGGGAAGAGCGCCGAAGGTGTACGCAGCACACAAAATGCTGTAAATCTCTCAGGCAAAAGGATGGAGGAAAGAGTAATGTTTACACAAATCAACAACTTTATCACATGGTTTGACGGAGTCGTTTGGGGACTTCCGCTGATCATTCTGATCCTGTTCACAGGAATTCTGTTAACCACTCGGTTAGGTCTTTTACAGGTAAGGCACCTCGGAAAGGCACTGAAATTCATGGTAAAAAATGAAGAAGGCGGCGATGGTGAGGTCACAAGCTTCGGAGCTCTGTGTACTGCGCTTTCAGCAACCATCGGAACCGGAAATATCGTAGGTGTCGCAACTGCTATCGCAGCCGGCGGACCAGGAGCACTTTTCTGGATGATCGTAGCCGCATTCTTCGGAATGGCAACCAAATACGCAGAAGGACTTCTGGCGATCAAGTACCGTACCATTGACAAAGAAGGCCACGTTCTCGGCGGACCTTTCTACTACATCGAAAACGGTATGGGAAAACAATGGAGATGGCTTGCCAAGATCTTCGCATTTTTCGGAGCAGGTGTGGGACTTTTCGGTATCGGAACCTTTACACAGGTAAACGGTATCTCATCTGCAGTTACCAATTTCTTTGACCCGGATAAAGCACACACAGTAGCACTTTTCGGAAATACATATTCCTGGGCAACTGTAGTTGCATGTCTGATACTTACCGTATGTGTAGGACTTGTCGTTCTCGGCGGAATCAAGAGGATCGCAAAGGTATCCCAGGTCGTTGTACCGTTTATGGCAGTTCTCTATGTTGCACTGGCACTGATCATCGTGATCACAAACATCACTGCAGTACCTACAGCGATCGTAACTATCGTAAAATCTGCTTTCACAGGAAGCGCCCTTGCAGGTGGCGCAATGGGAACCATGGTCGTAGCTATGCAGAAGGGTATCGCCCGCGGTATCTTCTCCAATGAGTCCGGTCTTGGTAGTGCCCCGATCGCAGCCGCTGCAGCTCAGACAAAGGAGCCGGTACGTCAGGGTCTTGTATCCATGACAGGTACATTCATCGATACCATCGTGATCTGTACCATGACAGGTCTTTCCATCGTCATCACAGAGACATGGAACACAGGTCTTGAGGGTGTTGCCATCACAACAGCAGCTTTCCAGAAAGGACTTCCTTTCCCGCCGGTTGTAGCATCCTTCTCACTGATGTTGTGCCTGGTATTCTTCGCATTCACAACAATCCTCGGATGGGATTACTACGGTGAAAGATGTCTGGAATACCTGTTCAACAGAAACAAAGCCGCAGTTACAACATACCGCTGGCTGTACATCATCTGCGTATTCATCGGACCATATATGACTGTAGCAGCTGTATGGAACATCGCAGATATCTTCAATGCCCTGATGGCATTCCCGAACCTGATCGCTCTTCTTGCCCTGAGCGGTGTGGTTGTAAAGGAAACTAAGGATTTCTTCAAAAGACATAAAAATTACGAATTCTGATCCCAAATATCGTAATCAAATGTAAACACACACAAACCCATGTTGATCCCCTAATATCATATAAAAAAAGACGCGAACCTTTTTATCTTCCGATAAAAGGCCGCGTCTTTTTTATTTAAAAGCTTTCTATGCCAGCGTCAGGATCTCCATCTGCTGTGTCAGATCCGCTGCATCCAGAATCTCTCCATTTCGGATATCTTTCTTATCAAGCCGGACACACATTTCCTCTCCATCTGTCATATGGAAAAAATTATCCTCCAGAGTAACATCCGCATCAGTAAATCCAATAGCTGTAAACGGGCTGAAGCAGCTGCTTTTTAAATGGATCACAAATGCATCACCTTGCTCCTCCACCTCGGCAGTGATCTCCGGTTTATCCAGCTCCAGATATTTATACGGAACAAGGGTCTCCACATCACAGAGCACATCTCCGTCAGCAAGTGTCACTTCCGCCTCAAGAAAGATCTCATACTTCTTGTCTTCCCATCCGGAAACATCCACCGCCAGGATCGGAGCGGACTCCTGCACACCCATAGTGCCCGTTCCGGTAAGCTTCTCAAGAATCTCGCATTCCATATTTTTCACATAAAAGGCAACCTGATATGACTGTGCGTCCATACTTTCATTTGCCAGATACACCTGCATGATATCCCCATCCATGCACATACTCACCGCCTGTGGCCCATAGAATTTTTTTGCCATATAATGAAGTGCCTTCCAACGGCCAAAGTAGTCGATACTTGCCCAGGATGCCACCGGCCAGTTGTCATTGATCTGCCAGTAAAGGGTACCCATACAGCGGCCTCTGTGACGTCTCCAGTGGTCTACTCCATACTTCATGGCCATTCCCTGAAGGATCTGGCTCACATAGAGAAGCTTGCGGAAATTCTCCGGATAACGGAAATTCTCGGAAAGATAATACAGGATCTTTCCGTTAGCTGCAGGATTTTTCTGGTGGTTCTCCATCACCCTGGAAAAAATATTCCTGTCTTTCTCTTCCGTAAAGCTTTCCACAGTTTTCAGGCACGGAAAAGACTGGAAGCCAAACTCCGAGCAGAAACGAAAATAATGCTTCTGATAATCTGTAAAAGGCTTCTGACCATGCCATACATCCCAGTAGTGACAGTCTCCTCTGTTCTCATCGTCCGGATCATCAAAGCAACCTCCGGAACTTGGGGAAGACTGCCAGAAAAAGGTCTCGCTGTCTGCCGCCCTCACTGCTTTCGGAACTATGTACTCAAACATTTTTATGTAGTCCGCACGGAGATATTTCGACTCACTCTGTACCTCCGGCCAGTGATCCCAGGCAGACTCCATCTCATTGTTTCCGCACCACAGGCCAAGGGATGCATGATGACGGAGACGTTTTACATTTTCCGTGATCTCCTTCGTGATATTATCTTCAAATTCTTCTGTAAGATCATAAACATTACATGCGAACATCAGATCCTGCCATACGATCAGTCCCATCTCATCACAAAGATCATAGAAATGATCCGAAGGATAATAACCGCCGCCCCACACACGGACACAGTTAAAATTGGCACGTTTGCAGGATTCCAGAAGATACTTCTGGACCTCCGGTGTGATCCTGGAATAGATGCAGTCCTCCGGAATATAATTTCCCCCCATGGCAAAAATTTTCACGCCATTGACACAGAACGCGAACTCTTTTCCCCAGAGATCTTTTTCCTGGCTGATGGTAAGGGTACGGAGACCGATGCGCTTCGTTATGGTTTCCAGAACTGTGCCATACTCGTCCAGAAGTTCCACCTGAACTTTATATAACGGCTGATCGCCGTAGCCGTTTGGCCACCAGAGCTTCGGGTTGTGGATCGAGGATGTCAGCACTGCTGGATTATTATTCGCTGATACAGTCTCCCCCACTTTGCATACATGGGTTTCCGTTTTTCGGTCGTTAGCACCTGTTCTATGTCCACAGACGCTCTCTGCATCCTCCTGGATCGTCACCCTCACCTGACACTTATCCACAGCATCTCCGCTTACAGCCACAGTTGTACACACATCCACAGCATTATCCCCATGCACCTGTGTGATCTTCACATCCTCAATTCTCGGATGACTGTATGCTTCCAGATAAATATCCCGAAAAATCCCGGCATCAATGGTCTGGGGGCCCCAGTCCCATCCAAACATACAATGAGCCTTCCGGATCAGCTGGTTTCCTTTCATTCCACCGCAGGGAACATAGTGGATCTCTTTATTATCTTCATACTCATAAGCTTCGATATACTTGAATACCGACCGGAATACGATCCGGATCTGATTCTCCCCGGAATGAAGAAATTCTTTCACATCCAGCTTCCAGGTACGATGCATGTTATCTGCAGATCCGGCTTTTTGCCCATTGATATAAATATCTGCAAGAGTATCCAGCCCCTCACAGACCAGAATTATTTTTTCTTCTTTCAGGATATCCTCTGCAGCCACAAATGTTCTGCTGAATTCATAATCCTTCCGGAACAGTTCCCTTGTCACATCCTCATTTGTCCGGTAAAAAGGATCTTCGATCTTCCCGGCACCATAGAGCCCGGAAAGCACAGATCCCGGAACCTGTACCTCACATAATCTGTCATTTCCTGCTTCTGCCAGCTCCCACTGGCCATTTAACATTATTTTCCTCATAAAATATATCTTCTCCTGTAAAAATCCCCTTCGCACGATCTTATATACAGGGCTGTTGTATTAGCCGTACTGTATTTTATTTATAGCCTTCCCCCATAATTCCGGTAATTCTCAATATAATCCAGGATCTCCTCCGGGTCTTTCATGAACCGGCACATACCCACAACATCTCTAGACATAAATTTTTCCCCGGCTGTGTATTCCAGGAGTGCCTGCATGCTGTCGTAATATCCCTGAATATTATAAAGAACGATCGGCCTGTCGATCCGTCCCAGACTCTTCAATGTCAGAATCTCAAAAAACTCCTCATAAGTACCAATTCCCCCAGGTACCACGATAGTCGCATCCGAGCGGCTTTCCAGCAGGTGCTTCCTCTCACGCATATTTTCAGTAAAAATAAACTCTGTACAATGCTCATACAACACTCCCGGCTGGTCAAAAAATCTCGGTGCGATACCTAGGATATAGCCTTTTTCTCTGTCAACACCCCGGGCTGCCGCCCCCATCAGCCCCTCTTTTCCACCACCGAAAACAAGGCCGTGTCCTCGCTTTCCCATCAGCTGTCCCAGCTCTTCCGTTTTCTCATAATAGATTTTTTTCAGCTCTGCACTGGACGCTCCATATATACAAATATTCATAATCCTGTCTCCTTCCCTGCTGCCTCCACAAATGCCCGGAGAAGCTTCAGCTGTTCTGAAGAATCATACATCATCTCCGGGTGCCACTGCACAGCTACTGCAAATGGATGATCATTTATCTCTGAATATAACTTTTGCCGGCCTCTGCACATGATACTGGCAAAGACCGGCTTTCCGTCATTTCCGATACATCTGGAATGCATCCGGAAATGCCTGTTATTTTATTATAATCTGACATACACATGGGGTCAAGCAATTGCCGTTGCCTGAAACTCCCGTTTTATTATACGAGAACTTTTTCTACTGCGTTTTTCCATCCGCTGTATTTCTGGTTTCTTTCCTGCGGATTCATGGAGGGGATGAACTGATTGCGGTTCTTCACCTCGAAAATGCTCTCCATCTATAATTTAGGACTGATCAGTCATACAAGCCATTCTGCTCAAAATCTCTGAACAGGCTGGCTTCTCCATCATCAGCAAATGCATCTGCATCCCCCTGATCGGAGTCATCCTGTCCTCCCTGGATATCTGGGATATCTGCATCCTGGGAATCCTGGGACGTGCTATCCTCAGAGCTGTCCTTGCTATCCTTGCTGGAACTGTCATCTTTACCAAGTTTTACAGTGAGTGTCTTCTCCTTATATTCATTACCATCCAGAACTGCAACCGTCACATCGATCTTTTCCTTCGGCTCATAATACTGAAGCAGCTCAACCAGCTGATCGATACTGGTGATCGTTTTACCATCAAACTCTGTAATGACCATATTCTTGGTAATACCTGCATCATCGGCAGGGCCGCCCTCGGTTACCTTCGAAACAAATACACCCTGCGGGATACCATAAATCTGTACTGCCTCCGTACTTACTGTACTGCCTGTGATACCAAGGATACCATGATTATCCACTTTATCTCTTGCCTTGGCATTCATCATGTTCTCAAGAGAATCCGCAACATCAGAAATTGCAATGGCATACCCCATACCTTCAACCTCAGTAGAAGCAAGCTTGGAAGAGTTAATACCAACAACCTCACCATCCATATTCAGAAGCGCACCGCCACTGTTACCGGGATTGATAGCCGCATCTGTCTGGATCAGGTTCACGCCCTTGTTGATACTGCTACTGTTATCTGTAGAATCACCCTCGATCTGTCCTGATGCATCTGTCTTACGGTTCTTAGCACTGACAATACCGGTAGTAACGGACTGGCCATAGCCAAGTGCATTACCGATGGCAACAACCTGCTCACCGATCTTCAGATCATCAGAGCTTCCGATCTTTGCAACAGAAATTGCATCCATTGTATCATCCGAAACATCCTTCGTTGCAACAGAAACAACTGCAAGATCCTCGCTTTCATCAAAGCCCTTTACCGTAGCCTCATAAGCATTGCCATCTGCAAAGGCAACTGACAAGGTATCGGCACCATCCACAACATGATAGTTTGTGGCGATCAGCAGCTCAGAATCTGTTTTTCCGATGATAATACCGGAACCGCTTCCTTCAACTTCCTGCTCCTGGCTCGGCGCATACTGGGAACCAAACATGCTGTAATAATCCTGAACCTCCTGAACGGACTTGGTTGTGATGGCAACTACAGAAGGCATTGCCTTCTCAGCAACATCTGATACATCCAGACTGCCCTTTGTATCGGAGGATTTTGTATCCTCTGTATCTTCGCTGTCTTTATTTGATTTTTTATCAGACTTCATAAGAGTCAGATTCTCGGAGCTGTCGGTTGCCGCCTGTACGGACTGTGCACCGGAGAAATAATTTATACCTTCATATGCACCAACTCCAATGCCGCCAGCAAGTACTGCACACAGGCTGATGGTTGCACCTTTTTTCATCATTTTCTTTATTTTTAATTTTCTGTTATTGTTCATGGTTAAATCCTCCCTGGGAAAAAATTCTTCTCTGTTTCCTTTTGATGCTTCAAAGTATATGGGTTAATTGTGTTTACTTTGTGGGAAAAATGTGTTTTATTTGTTAAAACTTTTCACTGTCATCACAACTACAAACCACGCAACCTCAAGAAGAACGATCATTCCACCTGGTTTCAGTCCGGCATAATAGGAAAGAAACAGTCCGGCAATGGTGGTACATACCGCCACGATAATGGCACAGATCAGTGTACCCTTATAGCTTTTTGCCATCTGCATCCCACACGCCACCGGAACTACCAGCATGGAGGAAACGATCAGGGTCCCTACTGTACGGGACGCAATGGAAACTGTCAGAGCCGTCAGAATAGTAAAAAGAAAATTAATATTCCGCACGGAAACACCGGAGATCCTTGCCGCATTTTCATCAAAGCCGATATAAAACAGTTCCCTGTAAAAAAACAGCACTGCTGCCAGTACCAGCACACTGATCACAACTACCAGCGCCAGCTCTCCTTCACTGATGGACACAATACTTCCGAACAAAAAGCTGTTCAGACTGGCACCGTTTTCCACAAAACCGGACAGCACACCGGCCAGTCCGATCCCGGCAGACATGACGATGGAGATCGCCACCTCCGAATAACGCGGGATTTTTTTGCGGATAGCCTCAATTCCAAGAGCAGCTACGATGCACATCACTACTGCACCGGCTACCGGATTCACTCCAAGTATCAGTCCCAGCACAACACCGGCCAGTGAAGAATGGGAAAGCGCATCTCCGATCATGGACATCCGTTTCAGAACAATGGTGATCCCGATGCAGGGCGTAATCACAGCCAGAAGGATTCCCACCAGAAAAGCCCTCTGCATAAATCCATACTGTAAAATACTCATACTTCGTCGATCCTCCCCTCTTCCGCTTTAAAGAACCGGTTTGCTCCTTTAAACTCACCGGAATTTCCATGAGTAACCATAAGAATCGTCAGCCCCTGTTCCTCATTCCGCTTCCTCAGAACTTCTGCAAGTGTTTTCACAGAAACCATATCCATTCCTGTGGTAGGCTCATCCAGGATCAGGATCTTCGGTTTTCCTGCCAGTGCACGTGCCAGCATAACCCTCTGCTGCTGTCCTCCGGAAAGATCTCCGATCCTTCTTTTCCAGAACTCTTCCATTTCCATTTCCGCAAGTGCGGCTTTCAAACGCGGGATCTCTTTTTTTGCCCGGAAACGTGCCTTCCAGGAAGAGGAATACACACCTGTCATCATGATCTCTTCCACAGTCGCCGGAAAATTCTGGTTTCTGCTGATACTGTTCTGTGGAACATATCCCAGATCTCCCTTTCCGAATGTGGCAGAAATATCTTTTCCATTTACAGTGATACTTCCCTCCTGCGCCTTCAGTTCGCCCAGAAGAAGCTTCAGAAATGTACTTTTTCCACTTCCGTTTTCACCGGTAAGGATGGCATAATCGCCATCCTTCACCTCCAGGTTCACCTGATCCAGCACAGGTGTCCCTGTATAGTGAAACGAAAGATTTTCTATCAAAATTCCCATAATTTCTCCTTTTTTGTTACAGCTGCTGTCCTGCACCTTCAGTTCAATGCCTTCCTGAGTGCCTCCAGATTCTTCCTCATCACAGAAAAATAATCCTCTCCGGCCTCTATATCCTCCTCACTTAATCCCTCGATCGGATTCAACACAGCAGTCACCGCATCCACTTCCTTCGCCACTGTCTTCGCCACCTTGGGACTTGCCAGCTCCTCAAAAAATATGGTATGGATGTCGTATTTTTTCGCATACTCGATCACTTCCTGCATCTTGGCAGGATCAGGCTCTGAATCCGGTGTCAGCCCTTCGATAGCCAGCTGCTTCAGATCATAGGCATTGCACAGATATCCAAAAGCCTCATGCGCCACTATAATATCCCGGCTCTTCGTACCTTTCAGACCATCTCTGAACTCCTGATCCAGCTCATCAAATTCACCGGCATATTTCTCATAATTTGCTTCATAATAATCACCGTTCCCAGGATCAGCCTTTACCAAAGCATCCCTGATATTCTTCATTTCCTGCTTTGCACGCATAGGATCAAGCCAGACATGAGGATCTTTTCCTTCATCACCATGAGCATGATCATGTCCTCCATCCAGAAGCTCCACACCATCCGATGCCTCAGACACAACCAGATCCTGATTCTCCAGAGTATCCAGTACATCCTCCGCCCAGTGCTCCAGATCCGCACCATTATAGACAAACACATCTGCATCCTCAAGATTCCGGATATCCGTTGCCGCCGGCTCCCAGTCATGAGGCTCCGTTCCCGCCGGAACCATATCCTTTACCTGGATCCTGTCGCCCCCTACCTTCCGGGCAAAATCATACATGGGATAAAAGCTGGCCATCACCTTCAGTCGGCCATCCTCCACAAATGGCTGTCCCACCGTTCCGGCCCTGTGCAAACCATATCCGGTCACACCGCCCACAACAAGAAGCGTCACCGCCAGAACTGCTGCCGCTGTCATCTTCCCTCTGTTAACATTCATTTTTTAAGCCTCCTGCAGCTGTCACAATATCCATAAAAGATCGTCCGGCTCTGATCGATCTCAAATCCGTGTTCATCCAGCACATGTCCCACAAAATGATCGATACATCCACACTGCAGAGGAATCGTATGCCCACATTCCAGACACACAAGCTTACCGTAATTCTTCCGCTCCTCATCACGTATAAAACGATACTGGGCAGGCGCTCCCTCCACAGACGGAACCTTCAGCACCGCTCCCTCCTTCTGCAGCCGCTCCAGTCCTCTGTATACCGTTGTCCTTCCGATCTGGATCTCTTTTCCACGAAGGAGCTCCATAAACTGATCTATGGTATAAAATGTATCTCCATATTCCTGCAGGCATTCCAGAATTATTTTCTGCTGCCTGGTGCTGTATTTCATTTTTTCTTCCATTATATTTCCTACTCTCTTCTATCAACTGCACCTTACATGGCAGATTTGAATTTGAAAACCGTTTTCATATTACATTCAAATAAGAATTTCGTCAAGATATTTTTGAAGGGAAATAATTTTTGGTATGTTCTTATAAAAGCACTTTATCTCTACCTTCTTTTATGATAAAATATAACCAAGACTTAACCAATAGAAAGAAGGTAGACCTCTATGAAATCACAGCGACTGGACATGATCGAAGAATATGTGCTGGAGCATAAGAACGCTTCTCTCGATACATTATGTGAGAAATTCAACGTATCCAAAAACACCATCAGAAGAGATGTCGATATCCTTCTGAAACGTGGCAGTATCATGAAAGTATATGGCGGTGTCGCAGCACTCGAAACTCCACAGACTCTTCCCCTTCTGTCTTACGAAGAGCGTGGCGGACGTTTTCCTGACGAAAAGAAAGAAATCTGCCGCCGTGCCGCAGAGCTTGTGGCAGAAGACGATACCATCTATATCGATACAGGTACAACCTGCCTGAACCTGGTTGATTTTATTGCAGATAAGCACTGTACGATCCTGACCAACAGCCTGCTTATTTTCAACAAGGCAGCATCCTATCCGAACCTGGATATCATTTCCGTTCCCGGAAAGCTGAACCGCAAGACCCTGTCCTTCACAGGACCGGATATCAATGATTATCTGCAGACCTACAACATTTCCATGGCTTTTATGGCCTGCACAGGTGTAACCATGAAGAGCGGACTTACCAATGCCAGCGCCGAGGAATACATCACCAAAAAAGCCATTGCAGAGAATGCCAACAGCATGATCCTTCTTGCAGACCATTCCAAATTCGGCCGGATCTCGCTTATGACCTATTCTTCCATGGAAAAGCTGGACGCCATCGTAACCGACCAGCCACTTCCCGAAGAATACGACAGCTTCTGCCAGGAGCACGGCATCCGTGTTATGACGATCGATTAAATCGGATATTGGCCCTAAAAAACGGTGCATCTGCCGGAAATCCAGCAGATGCACCGTTTTTGAATATGCTCATTTCATTAGAGGATTTTATCTGAAAGGCAGATCTTACCCGATCTGCCTTTCAGTGTCATAAATTTATTTATGAAGCTTTCTTAAGCCTCAGTACTTCCTTCCCATGTGCCGACCTTTCTCTTTCCGGCAGCTTCATCGAACCAGTGTGTTGTAACTGTTTTTGCTCTTGTGAAGAAACGATAGCCATCTTTTCCGAGAACGTGCAGATCACCGAAAAAGGAATCCTTGTTTCCGGAGAATGGGAAGTATGCTGTCGGAACCGGGATACCTACATTGATTCCTACCATACCGCCATCTGTCTCCATAGCGAATTTACGGCTGTAATATCCGCTCTGTGTAAAGATACAGGAACCATTTGCAAATGGATTGGCATTCATGACTGCGATGCCTTCCTCGTAATCCTTTACTCGTTTGATACAGGTTACCGGTCCGAAGATCTCACGGTTTCCAACTGTCATCTCAGGTGTTACATGATCAAGAATTGTCGGTCCTACGAAGAATCCGTTCTCATATCCCGGAACTACTACATTACGTCCGTCAAGTACAAGCTCCGCACCCTCATCGATACCCTTCTGGATCCAGTTGCAGATCTTCTCCTTATGGCCTGCATTTACAACCGGGCCGAGATCGGTATCTTCATCATATGCACAGCCAAGTTTCATAGCCTCTGCTTTTTTCTTAAGAAGTGAAACAAATTCGTCTGCGATACTATCCTGTACGCATACAACCGGAAGAGCCATACATCTCATACCTGCGCATCCGTATGTAGAGTTGATGATCGCATTAACAGTAGCCTCAAGGTTGCAGTCCTCAAGTACAAGTGCATGGTTCTTTGCCTCACACTGTGCCTGAACTCGTTTGCCATGAGCTGCTGCCTTGGAATATACCTGTTTACCAACACCTGTTGTTCCTACGAATGTAACAGCCTTTACTCTCTCATCTGTAAGAAGGATATCAGCCTCTACACGGCTGCAGGTCACAAGGTTTACAACACCCTTCGGGAATCCTCCCTCTGTATAAAAGAGCTCCATGATCCTCATAGCTGTAAGTGGTGTCTGGGAGCTTGCTTTCAGTACTACTGTATTTCCACATGCAATGGAAAGCGGAACCATCCAGCCCCATGGGATCATTGCCGGGAAGTTCATCGGAACAATACCAGCAGTTACTCCAAGTGGTTTGCGATATGTAGCTGTATCATATCCTGTAGTTACCTGCATTGCAGCATCGCCCTGGATCATTGTCGGAAGTGCACATGCCTCTTCTGTAGGCTCAATTGCTTTCTGAACATCTCCTCTTGCCTCTTTGATGTTCTTTCCGAGCTCTTTTGCACAAAGTACGGAAAGTTCTTCCTTATGAGCATAAAGAACATCTCTCCATCTGAACATATACTGCTGTCTCTTTGCAAGAGAAAGCGAGGACCATTCCGGGAATGCAGCCTGTGCGGAAGCGATCGCCTCTTCTACCTCATCCGGTGTACAGCAGGGAACCTGCGCGATCACCTCACCTGTACTGGAATCTGTAACATCCATGTATTTCTCTGCCTTTGACTCTTTCCACTCACCGTTTACACAGTAACCCATTTTTTTGATCTCAGCCATTTTAGGATACTCCTTTCGTGCTTACCTTTTTATTCTTAACTTCATAAAAATTTTAGTCATTCTCGTTTTGTTCTGGTCACAGATTATCATTTATTTTTAATTTTGTCAATATAGTATGGTTATATTTTGAGTATATTTTTCAAAATTATGTGTTAATTTATTCACATTTCATGGTATTCCATGTTCCCTGTATAAACTCTTGAAACTCATGCATTTACAGCCATAAAGCCGCATCGTGTCTTGTCGTTTTTTATTCCATTGTGAGAGCAAAAGTTACTCATTTTTGTTATTTTCATAACACACCATTCCACACACACTATTTATTGCTTCCAGCTACGCTGAGGCTTTTAGACCTGTGCAATCGGATTCACAGACAAGTAAGGGGTATCGTTGTTCTGTTACAATTACAGATTCCTCTGATCCCAGCATATTTTCTCTGTATTTTCCAGGAACAAGGAAATACATCTGTGCGTCCCTTGCGGACGTGCTCATTTTCACGACCGCTCGCTTCTTTTCACGGCTTATTGCACCTTTACATACAATCCTGCGCCTGCTTATCTGATCTACAGCATTTTCATAAATTACTGCAGCAATCAAAAAACAGGATACGGTTATCGTATCCTGCCTTAGCTTTTCATTTTCTGTTTTTCGCATATTTCTGACTAACCAAATATGGTCTGCACCAGCACCATATAAAACACCGTTCCCCCTCCTATGCTGAGCAATGTACTCTTCTTCCATTTATGTAATACCACAATGAACAGTATTGCGATCAGCTCTGGCAGTCCGTAATGCGTACTTTCCGGCACATCCTTCAGACAAAATACCACCAGCAATCCGATCACTGCACAGGGCAGCACTTTTCCCAGATAGGTGATCACAGCCGGCGGTTCCTTTACTTCCGGGAATATGATAAACGGCAAAAATCGCGTTGTCATAGTCCCCAGGACCACTACCACAACCGTTATGATCTGCTGTGTTATTGTCATAGTCATTCCTTATCCCTCCTGTCTGGCTATATATATCCCAACTGTCATGCCTGATATTCTTCTGACTTCTGTATACGTTCTTTTTTTCTCTTCTCCTCATGCTTCTTCATTCCCAGGAAGCATAAAACGATCGATACCATTGACGGAAGGATAAACTTCCCGCTTCCAAAGATCACCAGGCAGACCACAGAACATACAATTCCGACCAGCGCCGGCTTATGATCTTGTGCATCTTCCCACTGATCAATGAACATAACCACAAACAGTGCGGTCATGACAAAATCCAATGATGTACGTCCCTTTCTGTTTTACAATTTCCACAGCTGATGCTGCCCGTCCATGGTAACAAGATCTCCCTCATTGATATCTCTTTCATACAGAAGTCCGTCATCATGTCGCAGACTTGTTTCATTTCCATTCTCATCTTCCACCAGCACTACTGACATAAGTGCTTCACCCGGCTGCCGCTCTTCACAGCCGAAATCCATGTCTTCTTCTATCTTCAGAACCTTATACTGCATGATCAGATTTCCTCAAGCAGCACATCGTTAACAGCCTCATAAGCGTCCTCAAGCGCATCCAGTGCCTCTGTCAGCGTGTCCATCTTCCGGCTGTCCGCATTTTCTTCCTCATAGGCTTCTATCACTTCAGCCATTACATCCTTCAGCTCTTCCAGTGAGTTTGCAATGTCCTGCAGCTTCTGATCTTTGTCCTCTTTTGATGTGATATTTACGATCTTACTCATAATCCTTCCTCCTGTCGCTTTACTCTCATTCTTTATTCTGATCCTTTATTCTGCATATATCATGTTTTGCATGTCATACTCCACATTTACCCATTGTACCATATCCTGCACGCAGATGCATCGGATATGTTTTCTATCCGCTTTATATAATACCACCGAATTCATAAAAAATTTGGTAAAATCTTACCAAATTACCCGTCTTAGTCTGTTTATACTGATTTTTCCACTCCGGTCTGGTATAATCGATCTAA
>NZ_JBCLNI010000034.1:0-32707 GCF_039062885.1 Blautia sp. 2227st1_G12_2227SCRN_220401
GTCCAAATACAGGCATGAAGAAAAAACTCTGCAATTTGAAGTAAACACCAAATACTGCAGTTGCAGTGACTGTAAACTGTACCAGGATCAGATTCATGCAGTAGGTCATGATAGAACTGATGGACTGCATGATGATCGATGGAATACCTACTGCATAAATATGGCCGATGATCTTAAGGTCAGGACGGAAGCCCCTGAAGCTGAGCCGGACTTCATGATTAAATTTATGGTTGCAGATTCCTGCAACGATGCAGGCTACACACTGTCCGATCACAGTAGCTACAGCAGCTCCGGTAACACCCATTTTCGGAGCACCGAACAGACCAAAGATCAGGATCGGGTCAAGGATGATGTTGGTGATGGCACCGCACAGCTGAGAAGTCATGCTGAATATGGTTTTTCCTGTGGATGTGAGCAGACGTTCAAAGAAAAACTGTCCAAGCAGACCAAAGGAGAATATCATAACTGTGCTCAGATATTCAATCCCAAATTTAAGGATCTCAGGGTCTGCGTTATGTACCTGGCTGGCATAAAATGGTTTTACTACTGTAAATCCAAGGATCAGGAAAACCAGATAGCTTAAGCCATACAGGAAAGCAGCATTGCTGGCTGTCCGATCAGCTTTTTTAAAATTCTTTTCTCCAAGGGATTTGGAAAGCAGTGCGTTCATACCCACACCGGTACCTGCACCTACTGCGATCAGAAGTGTCTGCAGTGGAAAAGCCATGGAAACTGCCGTCAGAGCATTTTCGGAAAGCATGGCAACGAAAACACTGTCTACAATATTGTACAATGCCTGCACCAGCATGGAGATCATCATTGGCAGAGACATGTTTAGTACAAGCCTTCCTACGGGCATGGTCCCCATTTTGTTTTCTGCTATGGGAGCAGATGTACTTTTTTGATTCATATTTCCTCCATTTTGTATTTTGTAGTTTTTGACCTAATTATACATATTAGCATGAAAATATGAGGGATTCAAGAAAAGAATATCCTTCTGACATTATTATAAATGGTTCATACTATAAGTATCTAAACGATTTTGATAGTTGACATGAATTTTCAGATATGCTATGATTATGAAGATTTTGAAGGACAAGAAAGAGTCTTTTCAAAGCAATTATTTTGGACCACTCCATTTTGGGGTCAAGGCCATACGGACAGCCGGGTCCACTGCCGCTGATGGTAACTTTGGTTGCCTTATTGATTGAGTTAGAAGCTCAAATTTTATAAGTTGGTTCCTTTGATAACCGTCATGCGCCTGTTGCGCAGACTTGTGAAACGGTCAATAAGAGTAGTAAAAGTATGATTGCTATATAGACTCTGACATATATCATCCGGATTCTGATCTCATGTAAATATGGGGATTCTCATATTTATATGCGATGAAAATAAAATCAGGAAGAATGATCTAAGCAGGTTTACGGTTTTGTATCGGCCTGCTTTTTTTGTGCGGATAAAGGAACTGGAAATGGAGAAGCAATGAACAGAAGTCGTTTTAAACTGGACCAGAATCATGCTCCAATTCATGAAGCTCTGGAAAAATTCCTGCGTATGAGAGTAGTACCTTTCGATGTGCCGGGACATAAAAGAGGGAGAGGAAATCCGGAGCTTACTGAATTTCTGGGACAAAAATGTGTAGGTGTGGATGTAAACAGCATGAAGCCGCTTGATAATCTCTGTCATCCTGTATCTGTGATCCGGGAAGCGGAAGAGCTGGCAGCAGATGCCTTTGGAGCAGCGCATGCATTTCTTATGGTTGGAGGAACTACAAGCTCAGTACAGACTATGGTGCTAACTGCCTGTAAGAGGGGAGATGAGATCATTCTTCCCCGAAATGTCCACAGAAGTGTGCTGAATGCGCTGGTTCTGTGCGGAGCAATCCCGGTCTATGTGAATCCGGAGGTGGATCAGAGACTTGGAATTTCTCTTGGAATGCGACGTGAACAGGTGGCAAAGGCAATTAAGGAGCACCCAAATGCGGTGGCTGTGCTGGTGAACAATCCCACCTATTATGGAATCTGCAGTGATCTTCGCGCAATTGTACGCATGGCTCATGAAGCAGGAATGCTGTGTCTGGCAGATGAGGCACATGGAACTCATTTTTATTTTGGCGGAGGTCTGCCGGTTTCGGCAATGGCAGCTGGTGCAGATATGGCGTCTGTATCCATGCATAAAAGCGGCGGAAGCCTGACCCAGTCCAGCCTTCTTCTTACAGGACCAGGTGTTCATGCCGGTTATGTCCGTCAGATCATCAATCTGACTCAGACTACTTCAGGCAGCTATCTTCTGATGTCAAGTCTTGACATTTCGCGCCGGAATCTTGCACAGCGAGGACGCCAGATTTTTCATCAGGTAGCAGATATGGCAGAGTATGCAAGGGAAGAGATCAATGCTATTGGCGGCTATTATGCATTTGGAAAAGAGCTGGTGAATGGAGATTCGGTTTTTGATTTTGACATTACGAAATTAAGTGTACATACCCTGGATATCGGACTTGCAGGGATCGAGGTTTACGATATACTGAGAGATGAATATGATATTCAGATCGAATTTGGTGATATTGGAAATATTCTGGCTTATCTGTCGATCGGAGATCGTGCCCAGGAAATAGAGCGGCTGGTAAGTGCTCTTGCGGAGATCCGCAGGCGATTCCAGAAGGATAAATCAGGATTGCTGGATCAGGAATATATCGATCCTCAGGTAGTGACAAGTCCTCAGGAAGCTTTTTATGCAGAAAAATGCAGCCTTCCTCTCAGAGAAACCGAAGGCAAAGTATGCAGCGAGTTTGTAATGTGTTATCCTCCGGGAATCCCGATTTTGGCTCCGGGGGAACGAATCACTCCGGAAATCCTGGATTATATTGAATATGCCAAGGCAAAAGGATGCAATATGACAGGCCCTGAAGATCCGGATATATTGCGTTTAAACGTACTGGCAGGGAGGTAAAGAAAATGGAAATGTGGTTTTCGGAATTTCATACACCGGATGTGAAGCATAGTATCCGGGTAAACCGTCAGCTTTATTCAAAGCAGAGTGACTATCAGAGAATTGATATTTTTGAGACACCGGAATTTGGCAGGGTGCTCACACTGGACGGTAATGTAATGCTCACAGAGCGTGACGAATTTATTTATGACGAAATGATCACTCATGTACCTATGGCTATTCACAAAGAAGCCAAAGATATTCTTGTGATCGGAGCAGGAGACGGCGGAGTTGTACGTGAACTGACCAGGTATGACCGTGTCAGCCATATTGATCTGGTAGAGATGGATCCTATGGTAGTAGAAGCCTGTCGCGCATATCTTCCGGGAAATGCCTGCAGGCTGGATGACAGGAGAGTGCACCTTCATTATGAAAATGCGTTGAAATATATACGCCGCTGCGAAAATAAATATGATCTTATTATTGTAGATTCCTCGGATCCCTTTGGCCCATCGGAGGGATTATTTACCCGTGAATTTTACGGAAACTGCTATAATGCGCTGAAGGCGGATGGAATCATGGTTAATCAGCAGGGAAGTCCTTTTTATTCCGAGGATGCGCATGCCATGCAGCGCAGTCACAAAAGAATTGCCAGTACTTTCCAGATCAGCCGTGTTTACCAGGCCCATATTCCTACCTTTGCTGCCGGCTACTGGCTGTTTGGCTTTGCAAGTAAAAAATATCATCCTGTGGATGACCTGGATTCGAAGGCATGGAATTCACTGAATCTTCGCACCCGTTACTATACTACAAGGCTTCACAAAGGTGCATTTTATCTTCCGGCTTTTCTGGAGGAAATGCTTCAGGAGGTGGAGGACTGATTTATGATCTTACCAAATATTGAAAATTTTATCGGTTGTGACAGCAGCTTTGAGGAAGCAGAAATTGTTCTTTACGGAGCTCCCTTTGATTCGACCACAAGCTTTCGTCCGGGAGCCAGGTTCGGTCCTTCTGCCATTCGTCATGAAAGCTTTGGACTGGAAACCTACAGCCCTTATCAGGATCGTGACCTTATGGATATCCGGGCATTTGACAGTGGAGATCTGGAACTTTGCTTCGGCAGCAGTGAAAAGGCGCTTGCTGATATACAGGATCGTGCAGAGGAAATCCTGAAAGAGGGAAAAATGCCGCTGCTTCTGGGGGGAGAGCATCTGGTGACACTGGCTGCTGTGAGAGCTGTCGCCGGGAGATATCCGGGACTTCATATTATTCATTTTGATGCGCACGCAGATTTAAGAGACGATTATCTTGGAGCCCATTTAAGTCATGCGTGTGTTATCCGCAGATGCTATGATATTCTGGGAGATGGGCGGATACATCAGTTTTGTATCCGAAGCGGGGAAAGAGAAGAATTCCTGTTTGCAAAAGAGCATACAGATTTTCATCCCTTTACCTTTGAAGGCCTGGAAGAAACCGTACAGGAATTGGCCAGGAAGCAGGTTCCGGTATATTTTACCATTGATCTGGACTGTCTGGATCCATCTGTATTTCCAGGAACCGGTACACCGGAGGCAGGAGGCGTAAGCTTCCTTGAATTGCTCGCTGCTATCCGGAAGGTATCAGAATTAAATATTGTGGGAGCAGATGTTAATGAGCTGGCACCTATGCTGGATCCAAGCGGTGTTTCCACAGCTACAGCATGTAAGGTGGTCAGGGAACTGCTGCTGGCGGTGGCAAAATAAAAACAGTTACGAAAATTGAGTATAAAAAAGGAGACAAAAAACATGAGCAGAGTACTTGTAATCGGCTGCGGCGGAGTAGCCAGTGTAGCAATTCAGAAGTGTTGTCAGGCAGATACTGTATTTACAGAACTGTGTATAGCAAGCAGGACAAAAGAAAAATGTGATGCACTTGCCCGGAAACTGAAAGGAAAAACAAAAACAGTTATTACCACCGCAAAGGTGGATGCAGATGATGTAAACCAGCTGATCCAGCTGATCAATAGTTACAAACCGGATCTGGTAATGAACATTGCGCTTCCGTACCAGGATCTGACCATCATGGATGCATGTCTGGCATGTGGTGTAAACTATATGGATACGGCAAACTATGAGCCGGAGGATACGGATGATCCCAAATGGCGTGCTATTTACGAAAAACGCTGCAAGGAAGCGGGATTTTCCGCATATTTTGATTATTCCTGGCAGTGGGCATACCGGAAGAAATTTGAAGAGGCAGGACTTACAGCACTTCTTGGCTGCGGCTTTGACCCGGGTGTTACCCAGGCATATTGTGCATATGCATTAAAGCATGAGTTCGACCAGATCGATACCATTGATATTCTGGACTGCAATGGAGGAGACCACGGATATGCATTTGCAACCAACTTTAATCCGGAAATCAATCTTCGTGAGGTAAGTGCGCCCGGAAGCTACTGGGAGAATGGACACTGGGTGGAAATTCCTCCGATGGCGATCAAGCGGGAATATGATTTTGATCAGGTCGGCGATAAAGATATGTATCTTCTGCATCACGAGGAGATCGAGTCCCTTGCTCAGACAATTCCGGGTGTAAAGAGAATCCGTTTCTTTATGACCTTCGGACAGAGCTATCTGGATCACATGCGCTGTCTGGAGGATGTGGGAATGCTTTCTACTACTCCGATCAACTATAATGGACAGGAAATCGTTCCTATCCAGTTTTTGAAGGCTCTTCTCCCGGATCCGGCCAGCCTGGGTCCACGTACTAAGGGAAAAACTAATATTGGCTGCATTTTCACCGGGGTAAAGGATGGAAAAGAGAAAACCTATTATATTTACAATGTTTGTGACCACCAGGAATGTTATAAAGAGGTTGGAAGTCAGGCAATCAGCTATACGACAGGCGTTCCGGCTATGTGCGGAGCATTAATGATGCTTACCGGAAAATGGATCCGCCCGGGAGTGTACACAGTAGAAGAATTTGACCCGGATCCGTTCCTGGAAGCACTTGACAAATATGGACTTCCACGCAGCGAAAATCATGATCCGGAGCTGGTGGATTAATGGAAAGAACAGATACAAGACCACCCTTTGCAGCGTCCGGCGGAATTATTCCGCCGGAGCTGCGGAAGATCAAAACACCTTGTTATGTTCTCGACGAAGCGGCGCTTATAAAAAATGCAGAATTAATGGGGAATATTGCCAAAAGAACAGGCTGCAAAATGCTCCTGGCACAGAAGGCTTTCAGTAATTATGACTGCTATCATCTTTTGGAACCTTATCTGACGGGAACAGAAGCAAGCGGACTGTACGAAGCCAGGCTTGGTGCCCAGGAGATGCCTGGAAAAGAGGTACATGTATTTTGCGCCGGATATCGTGAGGATGAATTTGAGGAGCTGCTTAGCTTTGCAGATCATATAGTGTTTAACTCTCCTTCTCAGCTTCTTCGCTTTGGAAAAAGAGTGAAGGAGGCCGGGAAAAGTGCAGGGCTTCGGATCAATCCGGAATGCTCTACCCAGGAGGGACATGCTATTTATGATCCCTGTGCCCCAGGCAGCCGCATGGGTACCACAAGAGCACAATGGGAGACTGCTGTGAGAAAGCATCCGGAGCTGATCGGATTATTGGATGGTATTCATTTTCACACCCTTTGTGAGCAGGACTCTTCTGATCTGGAAACTACGCTTACAGCAGTAAAGACGAAATTCGGAGATCTGATTTCTCAGATGAAATGGCTGAATCTGGGAGGAGGACATCATATTACAAGACCAGGCTATGATATTGCACGGCTTGAGAAGTGCATCAGAGCAGCAAAGGAAGAATGGAAGGTAGATGTTTATCTGGAGCCCGGAGAGGCATGGGCCTTAAATGCAGGATTCTTTTTGACAACTGTTCTGGATGTGCTGCAAAATGGTGATACCCGGCTTGCAATTTTGGATGGAAGTGCTGCCTGTCATATGCCGGATGTTCTGGAAATGCCTTATCGTCCTCCTCTTCTTGGAGCAGATGAACCGGGAGAAAATGCAGTCACAATCCGGCTCGGAGGACCAACCTGCCTGTCAGGAGATATCATAGGAGATTACAGCTTTTCAGAGCCGTTGAAGTACGGAGACATTCTCATGTTTGGTGATATGGCCATTTATACAACCTGCAAGAACAATACCTTTAATGGAATGCCTTTGCCTGATATATGGCTGAGACATGGCGATAAAACCATGGAACGTCTTACTGATTTTGGGTATGAAGATTTTAAAGGCAGACTTGGACGCTGCAGGAAATAAGGGCAGTTTTTTTGAAAAATAATGCTGAACATAATATCCAACACCATTTTTTTATATAGTCTGGTCCAATGATCATAATCTGACATGGTGTAGCTATTGGTGTCATAAATACAGGAAATACTGGGATTATTTCATGTTTCAAAAAGGTGTGGATCTGCATTTGGTTAAGATAATTTGACAGGTTCTTATAAAACAAATAAAGTTGATAAAATATGTAAAGTTTTAGTTGGATTTTAAGTATTTTGTGGTACACTAATATAGTATATCAAAAATGGGAGGGAGATTCAAAAATGAGCAAAAACGAAGGAAAAGGGTTAAAGTCTTTTAACAAGGGATTTCAAGTGCCTGATACCTACATTATCATCTTTTTTGTAGTTGTTTTCGCAGCACTTATGACATTTCTTGTACCAAAGGGATTTTACGAAACCCAGGATATTTCATATATGATCAATGGTGTTGAGAAAACCCGTACAGTAATCAAAGACGGAAGTTTCCAGTATCTGACAGATGATACAGGAAATGTAGTAACAGAAGGAGTAGCACTCTTTAGTGGAGATGGTGGAACAGGATTTTTTAACTATATGTATAACGGAATCGTAAATAGTTCTGCAATCGAGATTATCGCATTTCTTATGGTAGTAGGTGGTGCATTCGGTATCATGATCCGTACAGGTGCGATTGAATCCGGATTGATCGGATTGATCCGTAAGGCAGAGGGAGCAGAAAAACTACTGATTCCGATACTTTTCGTACTGTTTTCTCTTGGTGGAGCAGTTTTCGGGATGGGAGAAGAAGCGCTTCCGTTTACTATGATTCTTTGTCCGTTGTTTGTAGCAGTTGGATATGATTCAGTTATCGCAGTTCTTGTTACTTATGTTGCAACACAGATTGGTTTTGGTTCATCTTGGATGAATCCATTCTCTGTAGGTATTGCACAGGGTATTGCAGGTATTGACGTATTCTCCGGAGCAGGATTCCGTATGGTAATGTGGGTAGTATTTACAGCACTCGGCTGTGGAATGACTATGTTCTATGCATCAAAGATCAAAAAGACTCCGACAATCTCAATCGCATATAAGACTGATTCATATTTCCGTGAGCAGAATGAAAAAACAGGAATTGACGAAGGACATTCATTTGGTCTTGGACACATTTTAGTTCTTCTGACACTGGCTGCTACAGTAGTATGGGTAGTTTGGGGAGTTATGACTCAAGGATACTACATGCCGGAGATTGCTACACAGTTCTTTATTATGGGAATTGTTTCCGGTGTGATCGGAGTTATCTTTAAACTGAACGATATGAAACTAAATGATATTGCAATATCATTCAAAGATGGAGCAAAAGATCTGATTGGTGCTGCACTTGTTGTTGCTATGGCACAGGGTATTATGCAGGTTCTTGGTGGATCTGATCCGACCACACCTACAGTTATCAATACAATTATGTATAATATTTCAAATGCATTGTCTGGAGTTTCCGGAGCGGTTGCAGCAGTACTTATGTATCTGTTCCAGTCCGTATTTAACTTCTTTGTTGTATCCGGAACAGGACAGGCTGCGATCACAATGCCGATCATGGCTCCACTGTCAGACCTGTTAGGTGTTTCACGACAGACAGCTGTAGTTGCATTCCAGCTTGGTGATGCATTTACAAATCTGATTGTTCCTACATCCGGATGTCTGATCGGATCTCTTGCAATTGCAAAGATCGAGTGGTCTAACTGGATTAAATTCATGTGGAAATTCCTTGGCGTCTTAATGATTGGTGCAATCATTACAGTTCTTATTGCAGTTGGGATTGGATTCTAAAACATGCATTGGATAATTGGGAGTGATTTATGATGAAATTAATTCAGAATATTGATGTTTATGCTCCACAGCATCTGGGGAAAAAAGATGTACTTATGATCAATGATAAGATTATTAAGATTAAAGATGCAGGTTCTATATCCGCAGACGGATTTCTTTCTGAGGCAGAAATGATCAATGGAGAGGGGTTACTTTTAACTCCGGGATTCATTGATAGTCATGTTCATGTACTAGGAGGCGGTGGCGAAGGTGGATTCGCCAATCGTACTCCGGAAGCAACTATGGAAGGACTTACGAAGTTTGGAGTAACAACAGTTGTTGGCTGCCTTGGAACAGATGGAATCGGTCGTGATATATGTGCACTGGTTGCAAAGACAAAAGGATTGAATGAGCAGGGAATGTCTGCATACTGTTATACAGGCAGTTATCAGATTCCGGTTCATACGTTGACTGACAGTATTGTGAAAGATATTATGATGATTCAGGAAATCATTGGAACTGGAGAAATCGCGATTTCTGATCATCGGTCTTCACAGCCGACTTTTGAGGAATTTGTACGTGTCGTTGCGGATACAAGACTTGGTGGTGTTCTTTCTGGGAAAGCTGGTATTGTAAATGTTCATCTTGGTGACAGTCCGAGATGCTTAGATCTTATTGAACGGGTGGTAGATGAGACAGAGATACCGACTTCTCAAATACTGCCAACACATATCAATCGAAATGAGCTGCTTTTCTGTAAGTCAATGGAATATGCGCTGAAAGGCGGAGCAGTAGATTTTACCGGAAATGAAGATATTGACTATTGGGAAACTATCTGTGATGAGGTACGAGTATGTAATGGTATCAAACGGATGTTAGATGCAGGAGTAAATCCTAACCGCATGACAATTTCTTCTGATGGACAGGGAAGCCTTCCGATGTACAGTAGTGATGGCGAATTCCTTGGAATGGGCGTTGGACAGTCCAGCTGCCTTCTGAAGGAAGTTAAAGAGTGTGTGTTTAAAGCGGATATCCCGTTGGAAATTGCACTTTCAACAATAACATCCAATCCGGCAGAAATCCTTTGCCTTAATGGAAAAGGAAAGATTGAAGAGGGCTATGATGCGGATCTTTGTATCCTGGATCAGGACCTGCAGCTTGTTGAGGTAATAGCAAGAGGTAAAACAGTGTATACAAAATAGAATCAGAAATATCCGGTATAAGAACAGATGTGTTCCGTACCGGATATTTTACTAGTATACATTCTAATAGATGGGGGCAAAATAATGCTGACTTATACATATGTTTCAAAGGGAAAATTTGAACTAATGGAAAAACCGAAACCAGTGCTCATGCATGAACGAGATGCCATTGTAAAGGTGACACTGGCCAGCATCTGTTCCAGTGACCTGCATATTAAACACGGAAGTGTTCCGCGTGCAGTCCCGGGAATTACAGTTGGCCATGAGATGGTAGGTATTGTTGAGGCAGTCGGTTCTAAGGTGACGCATGTAAAACCGGGAGACCGGGTGACTGTAAATGTAGAAACCTTTTGCGGAGAGTGTTTTTTCTGTAAGAAAGGATATGTAAACAATTGTACCGACAAGAATGGTGGCTGGGCACTTGGCTGTCGTATCGATGGGGGACAGGCAGAATATGTCCGGGTTCCTTTTGCAGATCAGGGATTGAATAAAATCCCGGAAGGTGTTACGGACAGACAGGCTTTACTGGTAGGAGATGTTCTTGCTACTGGTTATTGGGCAGCACGTATTTCTGAAATCACAGAGGAAGATACTGTACTGATCATTGGAGCCGGTCCAACAGGAATATGTACTTTACTTAGTGTTATGCTGAAAAATCCAGCGAAGATCATTATATGTGAAAAGGACGAGACACGTATTCGCTTTATTAATGAGCATTATCCGGAGACTCTTACTGTTTCACCGGAAGACTGTAAAGAGTTTGTTAAGACTAATAGTGAGCATGGTGGAGCTGATGCAGTCCTTGAAGTTGCCGGAGCAGAATCGACATTTAAACTGGCGTGGGAATGTGCCCGACCAAATGCAATCGTGACAGTGGTTGCGCTTTACGATAAAGCGCAGATGTTACCACTCCCAGATATGTATGGTAAAAATCTCACTTTTAAAACAGGTGGAGTGGATGGCTGCGATTGCGAAGAAATTCTGAAGCTGATATCAGAAGGTAAGATCAACACGGAACCGCTGATTACGCATACATATCCGTTAAACAGGATTGAAGAGGCATATGAATTGTTCGAAAATAAGAGAGATGGTGTGATTAAAGTAGCAGTGGAATGCTGAGAAACAGGTACGGGAGGCTGAACAATAGTGAGTTTATCACAAGTAATTTTACCCGTGATCATAATGCTTATTATTGGGATAATCTGCAGAGAGAAAAAACTGATCCGCCCAGAGGGAATTGAAGGACTTCAGGCATTGGTTATGAATTTTACACTTCCAATCTCATTGTTTTATACTTTTTATCGGGCAAGTATTAAAGCAGATACTGTGATATTTCCAGTTACCTTCTTCGGAGTGACCGCAGGTGGGATTTTTGCAGGAAGGCTGCTTTGTAAACTTGTAAAAGAAAAGGATATCTATTTTCCCTTTACACTGACAGGATATGAGGCTGGAATGCTGGGATATGCTTTGTTTGGTATTCTGCTTGGAAATGATAAGATCACGCAATAACTTGCTTAATCTTGCCCCATTTTGCCAAGATGGCAGCTAAAACACACATTTCACAAATCCCCGAAATCCATTGCAAAACAGGGCATTTCCGGGCAAATCAAGGAGAAATAAAACAATGATAAAAATATTTTTCATCTGCCACGGCACTCTTTGAAAGATTCTTCAAAAAGCCAGTAAAATCAAGGTCTGGAAGGCATAGGCGGTTAGAAAATAACCCGAAAATAACCCATGGGATTTTGTGCAGATATTACATGTAAATATAGATGATGTTTGGGATGCAACATGATAGAAGAGCTGTAAGATTTTGAAAAGAAAATCTTATGGCTTTTTTTGCAAACAAATAGAAGAGGAAAATAGTGGTGAAAAAGTTATTGACATACACCACGAATATAGTTATAATTCTAAATGTTTGAATTATAACTATTTATATGATAAAAGAAGGAGCTAAATAATAAATGGATGATTCATTTCACTACCTGTCTATGATAAACCATATGACTGTCCAGAAAAAACTAATGGAACAGCTGGCAGACACAGGCCTTACCTTGGGACAGCCCAAAGTATTGGATTATCTGAAAGATCACGATGGTGCCAGCCAGAAAGAGATTGCGGCAGGATGCCTCATCGAGGCAGGATCTTTAACGTCCATTTTGAACCGTATGGAAGAAAAAGGTCTGATCGAAAGAAAAATGCTCAATGGAAACCGTCGTACTTTTCATATTTTTATGACAGAATCCGGAAAGAAAAATCAGAAGCTTGTGGAGGAGGCTTTTAAGAAAATAGAAAAAACTGCATTAAATGGTATTTCCGAAGAAGAGCAGAAGTTGTTTATGGATATTTTTTGCCGAATCTACCGAAATCTTGCAGATATGAAATGATCCGACGATAAAAAAATATGAAATGAGGAGGAAATAAGAAATGGAGAAACTAAAACGATATTTAATATTTCTGGTGGGATTATTTGTAAACTCCCTGGGAGTCAGTCTGATCACAAAGGCAAACCTAGGAACATCCCCGATTTCATCAATTCCTTACGTATTAAGTCTTAATTTTCCATTTACACTTGGAAACTTTACCATCTTTTTCAGTATATTTCTGATCGTACTGCAGTTGATCATCCTGAGAAAGAACTTTAAATTGGAGCATATCCTTCAGATTCCGGCATCCATCATATTTGGATATTTTATTGATCTTACCATGATTCTTTTTTCCTGGGTCAATCCGGAAGCGTACATCATGAAGATTGTATATCTTCTCATCGGATGTCTGATTCTTGGCGTAGGTGTATATATGGAGGTCTTGGCAGACGTTGTCATGCTTCCGGGAGAATCTTTTGTCCGTGCTATTGTTCTTACATGGAAAACAAATTTCGGAACAACCAAGATCTGTTTTGATGTATCCATGTCAGTGATCGCTGCTGTACTTTCTTTCGTATTTGCAGGAAGACTGGCTGGTGTAAGAGAAGGTACCGTTATTGCTGCCCTTCTGGTAGGCTTTATCGCCAGACTCATCGGTAAGAAACTTGTATTCCTGAAAGATATGATTTTCTTGGAAAGCGTATCTGCAGAAAACGAGAACGAAGCAAAAGAACAGACAGCAGGAACCTATGGAAAAAATGTTATCGCCATTGGAAGACAGTTTGGAAGTGGCGGCCACGATATTGGCAAGATTCTTGCAGAAAAGTTGGGATATGATTTTTATGATGCGGAGATTATCCAGATGACAGCAGGAACCACCGGATACACACCGGAATTCATCAAGAAAAACGAAGAGATCATGACAAACAGTCTCATCTATGATCTGGTTAATCAGATGTATCTGAATGCGGATATGCAGGATGAAGCGCCGAAGGATAAAATTTTCGAGGCAGAATGTCAGGTTGTACGTAATCTTGCGAAAAAAGGCAACTGCGTGATAGTAGGCCGTTGTGCAGATTACGTTCTCAGAAATTCCGGAAACTGTCTGAAAGTATTTTTTTCAGCGCCTCTTGTGAGCAGAATTAGAAGAGTGGCACAGAGACAGAATATCTCGGAGGGAGAAGCCAAAGCTACGGTTCAGAAAAATGAAAAACTCCGTGCAGATAACTACCGTTATTACACCCGCCGCATGTGGGGTGCAGCCGGAAACTTTGATCTCAGCCTGAATACAGATTTGGGAGAAGAATATATTGAGAACTGCATCCGCAGTGCTATGAAACTGTAAAAATATATAAAGCCTTATAATATTTGTCGTAAATGATATAGCCCCTTAAGGAACAGTCAATCTAAAAATCATATTTGAGGGACATATCATTTGCAGTAATATTATAAGGCTTTTTCTTTTCTACTGTATACAGATAAGACACATACAGGACTTATAAAGTATTTCGGTATTCCGCTGGTGTCATATGGAACTTTTTCTCAAAAATTTTATAAAAATGCGTAATGTTGGAATAACCGATCTCTTCCATGACAGCAGTAACAGAACGATCAGGCTGCTTTAACATTTTCGCCGCTCTGGACAGACGGATATTCTGGATAAGAGAAGAAAAAGTCTGTCCCGTATAATTTTTTAGGATAAAAAGCAGGAATCCTCGGCAATTCAATTACCGAGATGAAAGCGTAAACTGTGCATGTCTACACTCATAATGAATGAAAAGATTGCAGAAAAGTACAACACAACACCAGAAGAGGTACGCAGAGAAATGCAGATAGCCATAGATGCAGGATTTGATAATCCTGATCCGGCTGTGCAGGAAGTATTTATGGGAAACCTGAATCCGGTCATAAGGAAGGTGAACCGGATGTAGTAGGAACATTTTCCGTAAATCGGGATGAAAATTTAACCGTGATGGCTAACCGGGGAGATATTGAGGATTGATGTTCGCTGATAATAGGTATCTATGATATCCTGTAAAGTAATCATATTCATTTTTTCTTCAGCAGTTTTTTGGATTTCATTATAGAATTCCTGTAAAGATAACTGAATATTAATGCCAACGCCGCAATCAGGGTTGGTATGAGTATCTAAATGGAGCAGCGGCTTCTCGCCTTCAACTGCTTTATAAATATCCAGCAATGTAATCTGATCTGCTGGTTTTGAAAGAGAAGGACGGGCATGTCCGGCTACACTGGTCATAAGTCCGGCTTTTTTTAGTTTTAACATAAGCTGGCGTACAAAGCCGGGATTTGTATGGACACTTTCTGCAATTGAGGCACTGGAGAGAGATTTTTCCTGGTTGATAGCAATCAGAACCATCACATGAACAGTATCGCTTAATTTTGTTGAATATTTCATGATAAGAAACTCCTTATAGTATGATATAATGATTTTTTTCACATTTTTGAGACAAAAATATTTCTGGTTTGTCTAAAACATTTCAAGTTCTCAACAGTTCTTCTTAATGTGTTGAGAAACTGTGCATATTTATTATTTTGATGATTGTAAATAATATAATTACAACTATAATGAAATTTAAAGGAAAAGTCAACACAGTAATGAAACTTACGGAGGAGTGTATAATATGCTGATCGTAGACAAATCTATGAAACTATGACTGAGGTAATGAGTTTTGTCCAGGAATGGATAAAAGAGAATCCGGACAAAGTTAGATTTATGAGAACACTAAAATCCTTGTATAAACATTGATTATTACATGATACTATAAATGTTCACAAAGGAGAGCTTATGGAATACAAAAATCAAACAGAAAATCGTGCATTTCAGGAAATGTTGCAGGCAGCAGTAAAACGGCTGCAAAATCGTTCCGGAGAGGATCTTGCTGCAAAAAGTGGGGCTGTTTTTCATAGCAGTCGAAATGTGCTTGAAGTACTGAGTTTTTATGAAACGATTGAAATTCAACTCCCTGAGTTTCGTATTAACTCAAACATGGACGAATGGCATTATCTGACATTGCTGCATTATCTGGATATGGCCGATGGAACAGAAGGTTCACAGAAGCTCATTACTTTTGGTAACCTGAAAGATGGAATGATTCGAGGAACCAAGTTTGACCGGACTGCAGAGCAGAAACTGGAAAAGCTTTTGCAGGATAAAGATCCTGAGAAAATTCAGAAAGCATGTAAAAACCTGGGTGCAGAATTCACAGAGACAAAGGCGGATTTGTGTGCTGTTTTTCCAGTCCTGCCAAGATATCCGGTAACTTTAAAGATATGGTTTGCAGATGAAGAATTTCCTGCATCTGGCAAAATATTTCTTCAGGATCATGCCGATCATTATCTGAGTGTAGAAGATGCGGTAACAATTGGAGAAATTTTGCTGCAAAAATTATCGGAAGCATTTTCTTCCCTCTGATCATGGATCAGAAAACTTTCCAGTCCGGCTTTGATAAATTTGTCAATTGTTGTCTGAATCTGTTTCCAGTCATTACAGTGATTGCGTAGCATCAGTCTGTTGATGGAAAGGCAGCCATTCATTTGAAAATAAAAAACCGATTCTGCCTGCTCAAAGGTCAGGAGGCTGTGTGACATAAGCCAGGTCACATAGCCTTCTTTTGTATTTTCTGCTAATTTTTCCAGAAGAATGGGGGCAATTGCATCATCCAGAAACAGTGCCCTGTATTGTGATTCCATCTGTATTTTCTGACAGAACGGATAGGAACAGCTTTTTTGATTTAGACAGAATAAATGATCTACAGTTGTTAACATATCCTGAGTCATATCATTAAAAATATCTGATAATACATCATGGATATCGTAGTAATGAAGATAAAAAGTGCCACGGTTGATTTCAGCATTTTTGCAGATCTCTGTAACTGTAATTTTCGTAAAACTCTTCTGCTTTAACAATTCTAAGAACGTATCTTTTATGGTTTGCCTGGTATAGCGGGTACGGCGATCTTGTTTTCTCGTTTTTTCTGACATTATATACTCCTGTATTATTTGGTATCATATGATTCCTCAACAATTTTTCTGATGTGTTGAGTAGCCATACAAATCTCACAGATTGATTATTGTAATTTATATAGTAACAACTATAATGAGATTTAAAGAAAAAGTCAACAGATTGTTCAGAATTTTAGGAGGAAAAACATGGGACATGTAATTGCCGTATCAGGAAAAGGCGGTGTAGGGAAAACAACCCTTTGTGGATTGTTGATTCAATATTTATGTGAAAATGGAAAACATCCGGTTTTAGCTGTAGATGCAGATGCAAATGCGAATTTGAATGAAGTGCTCGGTGTTGAACCGGAGATTACACTCGGAGAACTGAGAGAAGAGATTGAACGTGCAGGAGTTGATCCACGGTATCAGATTCCGACAGGAATAACAAAACAGGCTTATCTGGAAATGCGTCTCTCCGATGCAATTGCAGAAGAAGATGATTATGATTTGATGGTAATGGGGCGAACCCAGGGACAGGGCTGCTATTGTTTTGTAAATGGTCTTGTGCAGACCCAGGTTCAGAAACTGCAAAGCCATTATCCATATATTGTGGTTGATAACGAAGCAGGTATGGAACATATCAGCAGAGGAATCCTGCCAATGATGGAAGTTGCGATTCTTGTAAGTGACTGTTCCAGAAGAGGTGTTCAGGCGGCCGGACGTATTGCAAAGCTGATGAAGGAGTTAAACTTTAAACCACAGAAAACCGGATTGATCGTGAATCGTGTTCCAGATGGAAAACTGGATGCCGGAACTCTGGAAGAAATCCGAAATCAGGGACTGGAACTGTTAGGGGTTGTACCACATGATGACCAGGTATATCAGTATGACTGTGATGGAAAGCCGATCATACGGCTTCCGAAAGATTCTCCTGTAAGAAGTGCACTGGGAGAAATTGTAAAGAAGTTAGGATTGTGAGCTGGAGGATTGAAAGTTTGAAGATTGAGTAAACAGAAATATTATCTGATTTGGTATAACCAATTGCAAAGAAAGGAAAATCCTCATGAGAAATCATTGGACAGAAATAGAAAAATATTTAGAAGACCAGAAGATAGCGCAGGAACTGATTGGAGAACTGAGAGATTTTCACATGCGTTATGAGGTAAAGGATCAGATAAAGGAACGGGTAGAAAAACCGGATATCCTATTTTATGGGAAAAAGATTCTGGAAATGTCAATAGCAGCGCTTCTTCAGGGAGATAACCTGTTACTTTCCGGTGCGAAAGCTACAGGAAAAAATGTACTATGCGAGACACTGGCATGGATATTCGGAAGACCGGAATACGACATCTCTTTTCATGTAAATACAGACAGTGCCGATCTGATCGGAACGGATACCTTTATAAATAATGAGGTTCGCCTTCGGAAAGGCCCCATCTACCAATGCGCGGAATTTGGAGGATTTGGAATCCTGGACGAAATCAATATGGCAAAAAATGATGCGGTTTCTGTATTGCATGCCACACTGGATCATCGGCGCAGAATCGATATTCCAGGATATAACAGAATTTTACTTCATCCGGCAACACGATTTATCGGCACGATGAATTATGGTTACGCAGGTACCAGAGAGCTAAATGAAGCATTGGTTTCAAGGTTTATGGTAATTGATATGCCTGAAATGGATGAGGATAGTGTCCTTTTTGTATTAAGACAACATTTTCCAGATGGGAAAAAAAGTGCACTGAAAGCCTTTGCAGGACTGTTTCTGGTCAGCTTTCCAGAGGAAAGACTCTGGATGGGATCAACTACTGTATCAATCAGGAAGTTTCTCTGAAAGCCTTTCTGGAAGACGGTGATATTCCTATGGATAACAATGCGACAGAAAGTGCTCTGCGTAGCTTTTGTCTCCATAAGCATACATGGAAGCTGATCGACAGTCTGGATGGCGCAAATGTCAGTGCCATTATCTACAGCATCACAGAAATGGCAAAAGCTAACAATCTGAATCCTTTCCGGTATCTTGAACATGTCCTGACTGTATTGAAGGACCACCAGGATGACAGGGAATACAGTTTTATAGATGATATCCTGCCATGGTCTGAAAAACTTTCAGCAATATGCCGGAGCAAAACAAAAGCAACTAATATTTAAAACTTTGCTGCCGGAAACGGCGGCTTAAAGTTAGAGTAGTACGGATAGTTTACCGTATATGGAGGAGATATGTCAATTATCGGAACTCGTCCACCCCTTATTTCAGAAACAAACCTGTATGTATGTTGGGGTCTGACCCCATTAAGGAAGAGAAGTACCCAGATATTCCGCAATCTGAGCCTGCGTCTTATCTGCATCCTCCCGCAAATCGCGAATACGTTGTTTGTAATCCAAGTAAATTCTCCTGAAAATGCCGGATTAGAACGACACTTCATTTTATCTTTTGTATAGTATAAGTAAAGATGTAAAGTGATATACATCTTGGGTAATTCTAGCATAAGAAAAATATTTACTATTGAAAATAGTAAATATATATACTAAAATTAAAGGAAAATTGAACAAAAAATATGCAAAAAAGATAAGGAATGGTGAGAGTATGAAAAAGGCAGGAATGGCATTGGGAGGACTTTTAATTGCTGGAATATCTATGTCAATGTTAACGGGATGTGGCGGAAATCCGGAAAAAGATATTGTTGGAACGTGGTATTTTGATTGTGAATCAGTATCTGATGATTTTGGATATGGTGCATTTGGCGATGCGGAAAGTATATCGTTTATGTCTGATGGCAGCTTTATTACAGAACGCGAAAGAGAACATGAAACCATAGGGGTATATTCTTTTGCTGATGACAGGATTTCTATTACAACACAAAAGATTTCAGGAATTCGAAGTACAAATGTTTATTTGTATACATATAAAATTTCGGGAAAGACTATGACACTTGATAATGACGAAGAAGTATTAGAACTTTCAAAAGAATAGTAGACAGTTATGAGAAAGGGCAAAACTATGAGAAAAAGAAAAATGAAAATATTAGTTATATTAGGCTGTATCCTTGGAATTTTGTTATCTATTAATATTGTGCACGCGGATGGGCTTAGG
This sequence comes from Blautia sp. 2227st1_G12_2227SCRN_220401, assembly GCF_039062885.1. Lineage (NCBI taxonomy): Bacteria > Bacillati > Bacillota > Clostridia > Lachnospirales > Lachnospiraceae > Blautia > Blautia sp. 2227st1_G12_2227SCRN_220401. The sequence continues at coordinate 19,611 of NZ_JBCLNI010000034.1, forward strand.
CTAAGCAGATCAAAAATTCAGTTATTAGTGGGAGAAAAGGCAACAATCAAATCTATTCCAGGAAACTCAAAAGTAAGATGGTCCTCCAGTAATCCTCGAATTGTGAGTGTAAATTCCAAAGGGAAAAATGGTTCGCTGAAGGCGAAAAATAGTGGAAAAGTAACAATAACAGCAAAATATAAAGGAAAAAGAGCAAAATGTACGGTAACGGTTAAAAGACCTGTGGTGAACAGAAACGCCATTAAGGGTTTCTGGGTGATTGACACGCAGACAACTATGGCTAAGAATGGAACATCTATGTTTCGGATATATGGAACTGGTTTCAAATATGGGAGTGAAATGAACTTTACATCCAACGGAAAGTTTAACTACTATGCTGGAATTGGAAATGGAGGAAAAGGAAGTTACCAGATTGGAAGCAAGGACATTACCTATCAAGTGATTTGCTATGAGGACAACTCCTTGGAAAAAGGACATCTATCCGTTAGTAAGAAGAAAGGATTACGTCTGGTAATGAAGTATGGGACATATAAGATTTATTGGAAAAAGAAATAAAATTTGAAGGATATACTTGAAAAAATTAGTGAAGTAGGATGGAGGACAAAACATGAGAAAGCTTTTTAGAAAATGTTTACTATGTGTTTGCTTGTTGTTAGGCTTAACAATCATTATGCCTGTTCATTTACAGGCTGTTCCAAAAGTAAACACACCTAAATTAAAAAGTGTTAAAGGAATTGACTATAATTCAATAAAAATCACATGGAAAAGAAGTAAAAATGCAACAGGATACTTGATCTATCGAGATAACCGGAAACTTGCCACTGTAATAGGTGGAAAGCGAACAACGTTTACTGATAAGAAAATTCAATTTGGAAAAAGATATAAATATTCTGTAAAAGCGTATCAGGTATATAAGAAAAAATATGTGTACAGTCAAAACAGTAAGAGCATAACTGGTAAGGCCTGCTTGAAAACTCCACAGTTATCTAAAATTAAATATTGGAATTCTGGTGCTCCATATGCTACCGGAGTGCAATATGGCACTATCTGGAAAAAGGTTAGTGGAGCAGAAGGATATCAGGTGGAAATAAAAGAATTTGGCTGGAAAGGATCCACTGGTAGTTCTTCTTATCGGTATACCCGGAATACGAAAGCCTCAATTCAATTTTCTGATGTTTACAAATTTGGAATCAGAGCAAGAGCATATAGAATGGTAAATGGCACTCGTGTTTATGGTGCGTATAGTAAATGGGTTTGGAAAACAATGTATTGATATGGGGGGAAAGGTAAGCGTATGGGAGAGAAAAAAGCAAGTAAAAGGAAACGTATATTTTGGATCGGAATGATTATATCCATGGTATTCATAATATCATGGACAACTACAGTGTTTGCGGCTAAAAGCAATTCTTATTCATTAGTGGTGAGCGGAGCTGGGCTTTGGAATGGTGATAAGGATGAAATGGTGAAAATTTTACAGGCGAATAAATTATTTGCAAAAAATTCGGTGTATACATTTACTTATGATACGGATACTGGTGGTACAAGAAAAATGTCTTATCAGAATGCTATTGATACTGCATACAGTGAATGCACGATTAATGATACTGCATTTTTCTTTCATAAACATCGGTGATCGTGGTTCCGGATCTTTCAAACAGTTGAATGAGCTGTTTGCCGGAAATGGTATGATCGGTTATGTAGCAAAGGAACGTGTGGACGGAAAACTGATCCTGCCGGAAGCTGTTCAGATCATGAAGCTGAAAGGTGCGGAGTGATCTGAACGTTCTCCTTTATCATAAGCCATGATTCCTAAACCTTCCTCCTATGCCTAAAAAACTGAACCCTGTTTACTCTAGGCAAACAAGGAAAAAACTGTATAATAAAGGTATGGAGAGGAGGTTTTTTCATGGTGTACAAGTATGAAAAACTGGGAGAAGAACTAATTAAGATATTGAAACAGCGGAAGAAAAATGGAGAAAAGACAACTGTCATAAGGGCATCCGAGGTGAAGCATCTTCTGGATGTAGAGAAAATATGCGGACCGTGTCAGCATGAAAGATATCCCATGATCTGTCAGGCTATGGTGTATGCATCGGGCAGATTTCTGGGAAAACAGATTGCAGGGGTGTATCAAAGTTCTACTTTCACTGTGGAATATCAATTGAGTTTATTTTAAGAAGAGTCAGACTTGTGTGTGAAAATGCACAGGTCTGATTTTCTTTTGGGGGTGATCGCAGTGTTTCTGACACTTGAAGAAATGAAAAATTATCTCCGGGTAGACCATGAGGAGGACGTATACGGTAAATAGTTAGTACCGTGCTTTTCACCTAAAACCATGAGATAATCCCTTTGTAAAACTAAAAGTTTTTTAAAGGAGGATCTTATGGATAAGATCACACGTCAGGTCCGCATTGAACATTGGACCCAGATCATGAATGAATGTTTGAACAGCGGTATGAATAAAACTGAATGGTGCCGGGCTAATGGGATCTCAGACAAACAATTCTTTTACTGGCAAAGGATTCTCAGAAAAGAAGCTTTTGCTGCTTCGACATCAAAGGACCTTTCGGTTATCACAGACCCGGCAGATGAAACCAGCCCACAAAAGATTTCGTTCGCAGAGATCAGCATTCCAATAAAACAGGAGTCTGTCAGAAATGGATTCCATCCGGATATCATCCTCCGAAAAGGACCGGTCTCTGTAGAGATATCCAATTCCGTTTCAGCAGAACTCCTGTCACGTATCGGAGATATCTTTCATGCTGAATGATGCTTCCGGGTTCCGCAGGATCTATCTCGCTACCGGCTACACAGATCTGAGACGTGGTATGGAGGGGCTTGCATCCATTATCAAGTTCAATTTTCAGCTGGATCCGTATCAAAAAGATATTCTGTTCCTGTTCTGCGGAAGACGTACTGACCGCATCAAAGGGCTGGTCTGGGAAGGCGATGGCTTCCTGCTTCTATACAAAAGACTGGAGTTGGGTGCATTCAACTGGCCCCGCACAAAAGAAGAAGCATTGGAAATCACCCCAGAGCAGTACCAATATCTCATGCAGGGACTGGAAATTGTTGCACGCCATCCGATCCAGGAAGTCAGACCGGATAAGATCTTATAAGATCCTGTGCAAAACAGAGAAAATAAAAAAACATCTTCCAATCATCATAAGTCCCGAAAAAGAGTTATCCACTTTTCATAATTCCGCTGCCTTCATTTATTCAGGAGTACTTTCAGGCCCCTTTACAGGGCTTGTGGATAAGTACTCTGAAAAGCCCGAAAAACTAATAGTTTTTTGAGTTTTTCAGAGTATTCATCTATTAGTAAAAATGACGAATACCCTGTCTGCCTGATTCGCTTTTTCTTTATCTTTGCGTTACAATAGGAACATCAGATAAAGGAGAACGGCATCCATGGCAAAAGTATATACAGAAGAAGAACTGAATAATTTCAGCAGGGAAACACTTATGGCAGTCATCCTGTCCATGCAGGATCAGATTCACCAGCTGAATACAAACATGGAGCGCCTGATCGAGCAGATCGCTGACGCAAACACTAAGCGTTACGGCCGTTCTTCCGAAAAACTGGAAACGATCTCCGGACAGCTGGAACTGGAGCTTATATTTAATGAGGCTGAAGCACTTACGGAAACACTGTATGTGGTTGAGCCTGTTGAGGAAGATGTGATACAGCCGCGTCGTAAAAATAAAGGAAAACGGGAGGCAGATCTAAAAGATCTTCCGATTGAAGTGATCGTCCATACCCTGTCAGAAGAAAAACTCCAGGATGTCTTTGGCACAGATGGATGGAAACAGCTTCCAGACGAGATATATAAAAGGGTACGTGTGCAGCCGGCAGTCTATACTGTTGAAGAACATCATGTGGCAGTCTACGCTGGTAAGGACAACCAGACAATCATAAAAGCGGACCGTCCGAAGAATCTGCTCCGTAACAGCCTGCTCACTCCGTCACTTGCGGCAAGCATCATGAATGCCAAGTACGTAAACGGGCTTCCTCTTTACAGGATCAGCCAGGAATTCCTGCGGAATGACATCCATATCTCCAGACAGGTCATGGCAAACTGGATGATCCAGTGTGCGGACAGGTATCTGGGAACCCTTTATGACCGGCTCCATAAGGAGATGTATCAGTTTCATGTACTTCAGGCTGATGAGACTCCGGTCATGGTCACTAAGGATGGACGGCCGGTAAACAGTAAAAGTTACATGTGGATCTATCGGACCGGAAAGAGTTATACGGATACTCCGATCATCCTGTATGAATACCAGCGGACCCGAAAAGCGGACCATCCGGAAGAATTCCTGAAGGATTTTAAAGGGATCGTAGTATGCGACGGTTACTCTGCATACAGGAAGCTGGACAGGGAAAATCCAGACATCGTCTTTGCCGGCTGCTGGTCACATGCAAGGCGCAGGTTTGCGGAGGCATTGAAAGCCCTGCCGAAAGCAGCACAGAAAAATGCGAAAGAGACTGTAGCTTACGAAGCAGTCAGCCGGATCGCAGCAATCTATCATCTGGACAACCAGATGGAGGGACAGCCTGCAAAAGTCAGAAAGATGTACCGTCAGGCCAATATCAGACCTCTTGTAGAGGCCTTCTTTGCATGGGCAAAAGAGATCCAGACTAAAAATCAGCTTTCCAGAGGAAAGACTCTGGATGGGATCAACTACTGTATCAATCAGGAAGTTTCTCTGAAAGCCTTTCTGGAAGACGGTGATATTCCTATGGATAACAATGCGACAGAAAGTGCTCTGCGTAGCTTTTGTCTCCATAAGCATACATGGAAGCTGATCGACAGTCTGGATGGCGCAAATGCCAGTGCCATTATCTACAGCATCACAGAAACGGCAAAAGCTAACAATCTGAATCCTTTCCGGTATCTTGAACATGTCCTGACTGTATTGAAGGACCACCAGGATGACAGGGAATATAGTTTTATAGATGATATCCTGCCATGGTCTGAAAAACCTCCAGCAATATGCCGGAGCAAAACAAAAGCAACTAATATTTAAAACCTTGCCGCCGGAAACGGCGGCTTAAAGTTAGAGCAGTACGGATAGTTTACCGTATACTATGATACCATTGTTTTTCATCAGAATATGCTGGTGGGAAGTTACGATGACCGTTGTTATACAGATATTCTGCTGCCGATCTTTTCTTCCAGACGAAGAGTTCTGGTCCCTGTATCTCAGGAACCCCCGGGGTATCATGAACTCCATGATTCGGTCCGGACTATTATGCAGTGTGCGCACAAAAATCTTGCAACGTCTGATCTGTTACTGAAAAGCGAACTGCTTCGCTTATTTTATCTGCTGGCATCGACACCGGGACTCTGCACCGAACACACGGTTTCGACAGAATCTCGGATGACCGAAACACTTCGGCCTGTTCTCACTTATATACAGAAACATCATTCTGAATCTGTCACCATAGAGCAGCTGGCAAAGATCGCTCATAGGAGCAGCAGTTACTTTATGAGCTGTTTCAAACAGAATTTCGGTCTCGGAGCCATTGAATATCTGAATCAGGTACGTATCCGATCAGCATGCGACCTTCTGCGCAATACGGATCGCAGTATCTCCGACATTGCTTTCGATACCGGATTTCATAACCTTTCAAATTTCAATCGACAGTTTCGCACCAAGGTAGGATGTTCTCATCAGACTTACCGAAAAGAATCCGTTCTTTCCTGATAGATCCAGTAAGTGATCATCAACATGATCCAGGCGCCGATCCAGGCAGATACTTCTGCCAGAGCAACACCACGAAAAGCCAGATATGGAGTCAGCAGCTTTACCATGACCACTCGAAGAGACACTTCCAGGACTCCTGAAAGCATCGGAACAAACGTATGTCCCATGCCCTGACACCCGTTGCGGAACACAAACAGCCATCCCAGAGGAAACAGACAGATGCCTGTAACCGCCAGAAAATCTCTTGTGTAAGAAATAATCGACGCATCATTCAACATGAAAGAAGTCAGAAACTCAGGAATACACAGCAACATCAAAGCCAGTGGAATATTTATCAGGATCGTCAGGATAACTCCTTCCCGGATACCGGTACGTATCCGCTCCTTTTTTCCGGCACCATAATTCTGTCCCACAAAAGTAAGAAGTGCCAGGCCTACTGTATTTGCCGGCTGTTCAAAAAGACTGAGGATCTTGGTGCATGCCGCATAGGCAGCCACATAGCTTGTTCCCATATTGTTGACAAATGTCTGCAATACCATTCCACCCACTGCAGTGACAGAATTCATAACGGCAACAGGTAGACCTTTCAATGTCAGTCTTTTGATGATCACACTCTGTGGTTTCCAGTCCGTTTTTTTCGGGATCAGATTTTTTTCCCTTCCTATGTAGTAACAGCAGTAAAGCGCAGACAGAACCTGTGCCAGAACAGTGGCTAACGCTGCGCCAAAAACACCCATATGCAGCGGAAAAACGAATAACAGATCCATCAGAACATTAGCAATGGCGGAAATTATCATTGCAACCAGAGGCACCCGGCTGTTTCCGACGGAACGCAGAAGTGTCATGGCAAAATTATTAAAAATTGTAATGGTGGTTCCCGCAAGAATTGTTCCGAAATATTGCAGTGTTTCCGCCATCAGATCTTCCGGTGTATGGAGAAATGTAAATAATTGCCGCATGAAGGCCAGACTTACCACTGTGATCACAATCCCAATAGCCAGACAGATCCAGACAGACATTGCCAGCTCCTTACGAAGTTTTTCATAATTGCCACTTCCAAAAGACTGAGAAATACAGATTCCCAATCCTCCTGTCAGCCCAATTGCGAAACCAATGATCAGAAAATGTACGGAACCGGTATTTCCGACGGCTGCAAGTGCCGTATCGCCAATTCCTTTTCCCACCACCATAGAGTCTGCAAAGCTGTATAACTGCTGAAACAGATTTCCTGCCAGGATCGGCAGAAAAAACTGTACCAGTAAACGCATGCAGTTTCCCTGCGTCATATCATTTGTCGTGTTCTTACCCATTATGTTACCTCCTGATGTCTAAACGGTACTCTCCAAATACTGTCTGCTTTTAGCCAGTATTTTACTACTGAAATGATACTTTTTCTATGACATTACTATGCTGAAATATTAGCAGAAAGTTTCTTGTTTAAATTTTTTATGATGTTTTCAGAGTTATCTTTTGAATAATATCTCATTTTTGCTGCCGATAAATAGTCCATAATAATACCTCCTCTTCAAAATTAATTCTATCATAAAATGACATATAAATCTAATAAAGATATGCTTAAAAGACAAGAGTTCATAATGATTAGTGAACATCATAATATTTTTAGAGTAGCATCCAAATATCACAAACCGATTTGATGAGGAGAAAATACCAGAGCAAGATCCACCCGTGTATTACAGTATTGTCATTTTGACAATTTTGTATTACTTACGAGTAGCAGACCTTGATTGGGATTACGTCCCCATACCCACGTGAAAATATAATTGCTGGCAATTATATTTTAGCAGATATGCAGGCATATCTGGATAAGCGTCACAGACAACAAAATAAGGAAATTTTGATAAGGCATTCACCTGGAATAGGTGAGTGTTTTTTTGTTTTTAAGTATTCAATTAACCGAAAAAATAAAAAAATTTTCCTCAGGGGGCTGTAAAAATGCCTCTCAGCGTTTCGTATTAATGAAAGGGTATTTTTGCAGGAAAAATAAAAAATTTTCATCAAGAGCCTGTATTTATGCCCTTCATCTTTTGAATATGTGTAAGGACATTTTTTGAGCCGGCATAAAAATGATTTTTACAACAGTTAGAAACAGAAACGAGGCGAGAAAAGAATGAAATATGAATACATGAAGGAGTCAGAGCAGATGCTTCAGTACTTCCAGTTTCCGAAGTTTTTGCTAAAACTGCGAATTTCTCAAACTGCAAAATTCCTTTATATGATTTTGTATGACCGGGCACGGATATCGAGAATGAATAGTTGGATAGACAAGTATGGAAATGTTTATCTGATTTTTCCGATAGAGGAATTGTCTGCTCAAATCGGCAAATGTAAATCTTCTGTAAAAACAGCATTGAAGGAATTAGATGATGTGGGACTATTGGTTCGCAGATCTGGTGGTTTTTCAAAACCCAATCATTTATATGTAAAAATTCCATCTGATGAGATAGGTTTACAGCCGGTTGACGATAAGGCGGTTGAAAAGATGGTTGCAACAGAGTCGGAAATGTGGCACCTAGTAAAGTAACTGAGAAATATAAAAGAAATAAATATCATGAAGTAAATTATTACTATGGAGAAGGAGAGAGTTTGTGATGAGAGAAGAAGATACCGTATGTGTAGGCAGTGATGGTTTGCAATACTGCAAAGTCTGTGGGGAAGCGAAAGAAGCTTTTTTCCCCGAGGGTGGCTTTATGGGGATGAAGAAACATTCCAGGCAATGTGCCTGTGACAGAAAAGCATATGAAGAAGAACAAAAATATTTTAAAGAGAAAGAACATCGGGAATTAGTCAGTAGAAATACGAGCATCTGTTTTGACGAGAGCAGGATGGAAGAGTGGACATTTGAGAATGCAGATATGTCAGATGCAGTAATGCATAAGGCAAAAAGCTATGTTGATAACTGGGAGGAAATGAAAAGAAATCATATAGGCTGTTTGTTCTGGGGACCGGTTGGCACTGGGAAAAGTTATATTGCCGGGTGTATTGCCAATGAACTTCTTAAGCGGGAAGTAACGGTAAAGATGACCAACTTCAATACCATTATCGATGATATATTTCCGTTGGCAGACAAAACGGAATATATCAATGCATTGGCTTCTTACCAGCTTTTGATTATTGATGATCTTGGAGTGGAACGAAATTCAGAATATGCGTTAGGAATTATTTTTAGTGTCATAGACCGCAGGATCCGTTCGGGACGACCTTTGATCATCACAACCAATCTTCCGCTGAAAGAAATAAAAAGCGAGACCATGTTGGATAAAAGGCGTATCTATGACCGTATTTTGGAAATGTGTACACCAATATATGTTGGAGGCGCAAGCAAACGAGAAGCGATTGCAAGTATGAAAATGGAGAAAGCGAAAACGCTGTTGAATACAAACAGAGGGGAGGAGGAATGCGAATGAATCATACAGAAAAAACAATACCTGTTTGGAAGAAATATTCTTTAAATATTTCCGAAGCAGCAGAATATTACGGAATTGGAGAAAAGAGATTGAGATAAATCGTAGGTGAAAATGAAGGAGCAGATTTTATTTTGGAAGTTGGTTCGCATATCCGGTTCAAAAGAAAATTATTTGAAGATTATCTGGACACAGCCAGTACAGTTTAAGTGACAGAATAGAAGAAATAGTAATGAAAATAATGTTCATTTTATCTTAGCGAAGGGAAGGTCTTGTGGTATAATGAAGAAACCGAGACGGTCTTCCAAGTTAAATGAACATTTGATGAAGGAGACTAAAAGATTATGAGTGAAAAAAGGAGAGATCATAAAGGACGTATATTACACAATGGAGAAATACAGTTATCTGATGGCAGATATCGATTTAAGTATGTCGATGAGATGGGAAAGGAGCGCTGCGTATATAGCTGGCGCTTAGACCATAACGATGCAGCTCCGAAAGGAAAGCGCCGTACTTTGTCGCTTCGAGAGATGGAGAAGAAAATTCAGGCGGACCATTTCGAGCAGATTGCAACAAATGGCGGAAACATGACGGTACTGGAACTGGTTGAAAAATATACATCAACCCAAACCGGCGTCAGACCTACTACAGTTGCAGGATACGGAACAGTTATCAATTTATTGAAGAAAGATCCTTTTGGAAAAAGAAGGATTGATACGGTTCGGATTTCGGATGCAAAATGTTGGCTGATACATCTTCAGCAGGTAGAAAAGAAAAGCTATAGTTCCATCCATTCGATCAGAGGAGTTCTTCGTCCGGCATTTCAGTTGGCAGTGGATGATGACCTGATCAGGAAAAATCCATTTCAGTTTCAGCTAATGGAAGTGGTTGTGAATGACAGTGTGACAAGAGAGGCAATCAGCAGAGCAGAGGAACGTAAGTTTCTACGATTTGTGAAGGAGGATCCTCATTTTTGCAGGTATTATGAGGAAATCTACATATTGTTTAAAACAGGTCTTCGCATTTCGGAATTTTGTGGTTTAACGATTTCTGATATTGATTTCAAGGAGCATACGATCAACATCGATCATCAATTGCAGAAAAAATCAAAAATCGGATATTATATTCAAGAGACTAAAACAACCAGTGGAACGAGAAAGATACCTATGACTGCAGATGTAGAGGAATGTTTTCGGAAAATAATAGAAAAACGAAACCCGCCCAAAGCAGAACCTATGGTAGATGGAAAAAGTGGATTCTTATACTTTGATAAAAATGAAAGTATCTGTTATTCCCTGCACTGGGAGCATTATTTTCAACACATCATTCAGAAGTATAATAATACTTATAAAGTACAGATGCCTGTCATTACACTGCATGTATGCCGACATACCTATTGCTCGAATATGGCAAAATCGGGAATGAATCCAAAAGCATTGCAATATTTGATGGGCCGCTCAGATATCAGCGTAACGCTGAATACATATACGCATGTAAATCTTGAGGATGCCAGGGAAGAAGTTGCCCGGATTCAGGTTGTGTAATTACGATTTTTAATTGAAAATAGCAAGGTGTAAAATGGAAAAACATACACCTTATTTTACACCTTTTGCTGACGATATTATGCGAAAATAAACCAGGTTATGCCAGAAAGCAAAAATTTACAGAGGCTTACAAAGCCCGAAAAACCAAGAAAAACTAAGAAATGCGAGGTTATGCAACAATGATAAAAGTGTTATTCATCTGCCACGGCACTACCTTAGCAAAATTCTGAAAAACCTTGATTTTACAGTATATTTTTGAACCAGTAGGGATGTTTTACTAAGTTTTTACTAAAGAGGAATCCCTAGCACGAATTTAGAAAAGTAACATATAGTATGACCTTATTAATTGGTAGAACAATTGGTAAGGTCCTTTTTTATTTCAAGGAGGTTCAAAATGAAAAGTACAGCGTTAGGAGCAGAAAACATTATTTTTATCAGTGATGCACATGAAAAATTCTACTATGAAAAATTACAAGAAGTACGGTATCAGGATGTGTACCATAAGGCATTGTGTTATTGTCTGGGTATTAATGGAGATACCAGAAAAAATGCTGACAGAATTTATAATTTTAAAACGGGGTCTGTTAAAACGAAATGTTTACATGAAGGATGGCAGACAAGCGGTAGCTTAAAAGTGGTAAGGATGGCATTTAATCTGTACTGTAACAGCACGCCAAGCGTTTGGGATTATGAAGATGCAGAGGAACAGGTAAACGAGTGCAGACAGTATACAGTAGAGGATATCTTCTGCTGTGTATATGCACCATATTTTTGGCAGGCAATACAGATCCGTTATCCGGAATATGTAGTGTACAATCAAAAGTTACATGCCATGCTTGGAGGAATAGATTAATGCTGAAAGTGAGACTGATGGGAACAAAAAATGATATTGCATGGTTTCAGAAAATCCTGCAGCGTCATCCTAAAATTGAAGTTATGGAATTATCGGAACTTTATTCCAATAAAGGGACAAGCAAATATTATAGAGCTTATGCTGAAATTGAAAAAAGTAATGTAAATAAAAAATAGTAGAAAAACAGGAGAATTATATCATGTGCAAAATAATCGCAATCGCAAATCAAAAAGGTGGAGTAGCAAAGACTACAACCACTATTAATCTTGGAGTAGGACTGTCTAAGGTTGGAAAACGTGTAATGCTGATAGATGCTGATCCACAGGGACATTTGACAATGGGACTTGGTTTTCCAAAGAACTTAAGGGTAACATTGAAAACAATGATGGAAAATATCATTATGGGATTAGAATTTGATCCCAGGGAAGCAATTTTACACCATGAGGAAGGAATAGATGTAATTCCATCTAATAAACTTCTTTCGGGAATGGACATGTCATTATTTACGGTAGAGGACAGAGAAAAAGTCTTAAAAGAATATCTGGAACTTTTGGAAAATGATTATGACTATATCCTGATTGATTGTATGCCCTCGTTGGGAATGATGACAATTAATGCGTTAAGTGCAGCTGATAGCGTTTTGATTCCGGTGCAGCCTCAATACTATGCGGCAGATGGCCTCATGGAATTACTGAAAGTTGTGAAAGGCATTCATCAGAGATTTAATCCTGATTTACAGATTGAAGGGATTCTGTTTACAATGGACAGCAGTCATTATAATAATTCAAAGAGAAATAAGCAGGCAGTACGAGATGCTTATGGAGCAGAGATTATAATTTTTGATCAGACAATTCCAAGAACAGAAGCTCTTGCCGAAACTGCATCAGAAGGTGTCAGTATTTTTTCTTACGATGCAAAAGGAAAAGGTGCGTACAGTTATCAAGCACTTGTCCAGGAGGTGCTGAATCATGCGTAAACCTAAGAAAGAAATTCAGCTTACTTCTTATGATGAATTGCTTGGAATCAATGAAGCCGAACAGAATACTCTTAATCAGATTGTTGAAGTGCCATTAAATGAGTTACATCCTTTTAGAAATCATCCATTTCATGTAAATAATGATGAAAAAATGGCTGAAACAGTAGAAAGTATCAAGAATTATGGCATCTTAAATCCTGCATTGGTACGTCCTCGCGCAGAGGGAGGATATGAACTGATTGCTGGTCACAGGAGAAAACGTGGTTGCGAACTGGCTGGAAAAAGTAAAATGCCAGTACTCATACGGAACTATACCGATGATGAAGCCGTAATCGTTATGGTGGATTCTAATATACAGAGAGAAAATTTGCTTCCAAGCGAAAAGGCATATGCTTATAAGATGAAGATGGATGCAGTAAAACATCAGGGCATAAAAGACGAAAACGCAGCTTCTGTTGACAGTGCAGATCTGGTTGGACAGGCTGCCGGTGACAGTGGAAGAACCGTTCAGCGTTACATACGCTTGACCTGTCTTATTCCGGAATTGCTGAAATTGTTGGATGAAGGAAAGATTAATTTTACAGTAGGTG
>NZ_JBCLNI010000035.1:0-29409 GCF_039062885.1 Blautia sp. 2227st1_G12_2227SCRN_220401
TATCTTATGGATAAAGCCTTCCCGGTTTTGACAAATGAAATTACGAAAAAAGTGTCAAAAGAGGGTGCGAAAGGACACATTTTATTTTTTCGCACTGCCTTTTGACATTTTTTTCGTAACATTCCTTGTCAAAAACCAGTGCCTCCCGTTTATTCAATCTTCATCCGCTTCCAGCCCAAAAGAAGAAAAATAAACCCAAAAGAACCACCAAAAACCTTGTCTCAGGAGAAATCCTGGAACAGGGTTTTTTTAATGGAAAAAAGAGAAGAGAAACCCAAAAGAAACCTTAAAAAAGGCTTAACTAAGCCAAAAACCAGGCATTAAAGGTCTGTGAAAAAAAGAAAAAGAGATTTAAAAAGTGAACAGAAAAAAAGGAGGGGCGCGGAAAGATTGTCCGAAAAAAGAATAAAAAAAGATAGTCTGTTGCAGCCGGATTATCTTGATATCTTATGGATAAAGCCTTCCCGGTTTTGACAAATGAAATTACGAAAAAAGTGTCAAAAGAGGGTGCGAAAGGACATAGTGAAAAATAAAAAAGGCATTTCCGGGAGGCCTTTTTGGGAAGAAAGATTTTTGGGAATGCTGGATTTATGCGGGTTTCCGGCTCCCGGAAATTGTTTTTGGGAAATGGAATCTGGGACGATGGGATGACTGCTTTTGATGGATTTGGTTTTTGGGGCCTGTTTTTGGGAAAGAAGAAAGGATGCAGAAATGATAAAAAAGAATTATAAGGGACGCTGCCAGAAGCAGAAGATGAAAAAGTGCAAAGATGTGGTCAGGACATACAGCAATATCCAGTCCGCCTATGCAGAAGTTTTGGAAAGAGAAGAAAAGATAAAAGAGTTCCGGTGCAATGTGTTTCTGGATGGCCTGGAAGCAGGGGCGTATAGTTCGGATTTTGTCTGTGTGAAACAGGACGGGGAGTTGATGGTCAGGGAATGTGTGGAGCGAAAGCACCTGATGAAACCAATGACTGTGAGGCTGCTGGATGCGTCAAGGGAGTACTGGAGAAGAAACGGTGTTACAGATTGGGGGCTGGTGATAAATGAGGAAAAATAAACTGCTCCGGCATGAAGGGACCATCCTGCGGGTCCTGGAAGAAAAAGAAGATTCGGTGTTGTCCATAGATTGTGGGAAACGGTCCATGCCAAGGTGGATAAGTCAGGAGGAACTGAGGAAAGATGTGGAAATCGCAGAAGAGGATTTCCTGGCAGAGATGGGTAAGGAGGTTCCGGAAGGACTGTCAGCCGCAGCCAGAAAGGTCATGCGGGAACGGTTTACGGTGATATCTTCCATCCTTCCGTTTGCAGGGGAGAAAAAGAAAAGAAGCCTGCTTATCGCAGAGGCTGCAGAAAGATACCAGGTCAGCCAGAATACCGTAAAGAATTATCTTTGGACATATCTGGTGCACCAGGACCCTGCAGCCCTGGCCCCGAAAGAAAAGAAGGAAGAACGGGACCTGACGCAGGATGAGAAGAACATGCGCTGGGCGTTGAACAAGTTTTATTATACCAGGGAGCGTCAGAGTATTTCCACCGCATATACCCTGATGTTAAAGGAAAAGTACTGTGACAGAACAGGGAAACTATTGGAGCATCACCCGTCCATCCATCAGTTCCGGTATTTTTTCAGCAGGACCAGGAAATTGCAGAACTGTTATATCTCCAGGGATGGTCTGAAGGACTACCAGCGGAACCACCGGCCCCTCTTGGGGGATGGTGTCCAGGAGTTTTCCTCCGTAGGCGTGGGGATGCTGGATGCGACCATCTGTGACATCTACCTGGTGGATGATGCCGGGCATCTGGTAGGACGTCCGATGCTGGTGGCCTGTGTGGATGCGTATAGTTCGTTTTGTTACGGATACAGCCTTTTGTGGGAAGGTGGTGTGTATTCCCTGCGGAACCTGATGCTCCATGTAATTGCAGACAAGGTGGAATGGTGCAGGAAGTTCGGAATCCTGATAAGCAAGGAGCAGTGGGACAGTGACTGCCTGCCGGGAATCATGCTGACGGATATGGGAACAGAGTACACCTCCGGGAACTTTGAGCAGATAACGGAGTTGGGCGTGACGGTCCAGAACCTGCCAGCATACCGGCCGGAACTGAAAGGCCCGGTGGAAAAGTTCTTTGACCTGATACAGTCAGAGTATAAGAAGCATTTAAAGGGAAAAGGCGTGATTGAACCGGATTATCAGGAGCGGGGAGCCAGGGACTACCGGAAAGATGCCTGCCTGACGATGCGGGATTTTGAAACGGTCATCCTCCGGTGCATCCTGTATTACAACAGCCAGAGAATCCTGGAGAACTTCCCTTATACAAAAACCATGCTGGATGCCGGAGTCCGGCCGTTTGCGGCATCGGTCTTTGCCTGGGGCAGGGAGCAGATTGGGGCCAATCTCATTTCCGTTTCCAGGGAAGAACTGATACTGGCCCTTCTTCCCAGGACCACCGGGCGTTTTACCCGTTCGGGTCTGAAAGTCCAGGGGCTGCGCTATGGGGCTTCGGGATATACGGAGCAGTATTTAAAAGGCGGGGAAGTGACGGTTGCTTATAACCCGGATGATGTGGGCCAGGTGTGGCTCCTTGAAGAGGGAAAGTATCGGCCCTTTGAACTGATAGAAAGCCGTTTCCGTGGAAAGGGTTTTGGGGAAGCGGAAATCCTCCGGAACGAGTGCGGGGAATTAGTGAAAAATGCGGCCCTGGAGAACCAGCAGGCGAAGATTGACTTGGCCCGCCATATCCGGGGCATCGCAGGAAAAGCGGCAAGTGCAGAAGACACCAAAATCCGGAACATCCGGAAGACCAGGCAGAGGGAACAGAGAAAACGCCATATAGATGTTGTGAAGGGAGATGCTGTTCATGAATGAGATGATAAAAAGGATGCCGGAAATGCTGAACGGAGAGGGATTGCTGGAACGCCTGGGGGAATATCCGGGATATACGCCTGCCATCCGGGAAAAGAGCAGCACAGAGCGGCTGATGGCATTATCGGATATCTATAACATCTATATCCCCTCTCAGATGTCCGTGGAGATTTACCATAAACTGTATATGGGTGTCCTCCGGTCCCTGCAGAAAAAGGAATCCCTGCAGGCTGTCCACCAGCAGTATGAGAATGGAAAGGGCATCCGGGGCAGGAGATACCAGGGAATCATCGGTGGCTCGGATTCCTTCACCATCCTGGGAGCCTCCGGGATTGGGAAGAGTTCGGCAATCTTTCAGGCTATCAGTCTGATAACGGGAAAAGAAGTCCTGGAGATAGAAAAACCGTATTGCAGGATTGCACCCTGTATCGTAGTGCAGTGTCCTTTTGATTCCTCCGTAAAAGGCCTGCTGTTGGAGATACTGCGGAAAGTGGATGAAGTGCTGGAGAGCAACTATTACAAAAATGCAGTAAGGGCAAGAGCCACCACGGATATGCTCATTGGAAGTGTGAGCCAGGTATCCTTAAACCACATCGGGCTTTTGGTGGTGGATGAGATACAGAACGTGGCAAACAGCCGGAACGGGAAATCCCTGGTCGGGATGCTGACGCAGTTAATCAACAATTCCGGAATCAGTATCTGTATGGTAGGCACACCGGATAGCATCCCGTTTTTTGAACAGGCCATGCAGTTGGCCCGTCGCTCCCTGGGCCTGCAGTACGGGCCTCTGGGGTTCGGGGAAGAGTTCTTAAAAGTCTGCCGCCTGCTGTTCGGATATCAGTATACGAAAGAGGGGATGGATTTATCGGATTCCGTGCTGGAATGGCTGTATGAACACTGCGGCGGCAATCTCTCCGTGCTGGTCGCCCTGCTCCACGATGCACAGGAAACTGCTATTTTAAGTGGAAGGGATGTCCTGGATATGGAAGCCCTGGAAGAGGCGTATAAAGACCGGATGGCTATGCTGCATGAGTATCTGGAACCGTCTATCAAGAGAAGAAAACAATGCTCTCAGAGAAAGAAGAAATCAGAAATATCTGGCAGATTTGCCGAAAATGCCAAGTTGGGACCAGGAGAAATCACTCTGGCAGGACTGGTACAGAAGGCTAAGGAAGGACAGCGGGACATTGTGGAAGTCCTGCGGGAACATCTGCCGGTGGAGGAAGTAGAGGTATGATTGTATTTTTTCCAGAACCATACCCGGATGAACTGGTCTATAGCCTGCTGGTCCGGTACTATGTGAAGGCCGGATATCTGGCATTCCAGTACGCAGTGGAGGATTTATATATCCACAAGTATACCAATCCAGATGTAGAGTTCCTGAATGAATTGAAACCAGAGTTCCTGGATGTGATAAAGGAACGTTGTGATATGGAGGCGCTGATACAGAAGCATACCATGTTTCCTTCTTATGGAAGATTTCTTCCTGCAAAAAGAAAACAGGAGGCAAAAAAAGCCCTGCTCTCCATGAACGGGAACTTTAATAACCTGCTGGCCATCCCGAAGAACCAGCGGGGGACGGGACGCTTTTTGAGATACTGCCCGCTGTGTGCGAAGGAGGACCGGGAGGATTACGGGGAAGCATACTGGCACAGGAAGCACCAGATACAGGGAATCAGGATTTGTGGGAAACATGGATGTTATCTGAAAGACAGCCGGATATCTATGGAACGGAAAGCCGCCCCGGGATTGTGGGATGCACAGTCGGAGATTCCGGAGGAGGAAGAGGTAGAGATATGCAAATATAAAAAAGTCCTGGATTTGACAAGGTATATTTATGAAGTCTTTGACAGCCGGATGGATTTTGACGGCCAGGTGTCGGCTGCGGATTTTTTGAAACTGCATCTGAAAAGATATCGCCGGTCGGATTCCGGGGCCAGCATCCATGTGGAAAGGCTGTATCAAGATTACCAGAGATTTTATACAGGAGAATTTGTTATGAGCAGGACGCAGATGCAGAAAGTCCTGACAGATTCCCGGTGGAATTTTTATGACATCTGCCAGTTAGCGATGTTTGCAGGAATCAAGGCAACGGAACTGGTGGAGATTCCGGCGGAAGTAATACAGCAGACACGCCATCCGGTCTATCATCAGGTCGCAGAAGAACTGGGCTTGGATTATGACCTGGTGCAGCGTATCGGGGATGCGGTCCTAAAACACTACGAGAACAGAGAAAACGTCCACCGGAGAAAGCGGAGCCTGGCCTGGGATAAGATGGATAAAGAGATGCTGCCAAGGGTAAAAGAGACCGTAAAAAAGATGTATCACAGCGGCCAGGAACGGCCACAGAGGGTCACGGTCTCCGCAGTGCAGAGAGCATTGAACCTGCCGGAAAAACGGCTGGAAAAATTGCCACTATGTAAGGCTGAGATTTTGAAATATCAGGAAAGCCAGAAAGAATACTGGGCCAGGGAAGCGGTCTGGGCGTATCGGAAACTAACAGAAGAAGGCCAGGTCATAAACTGGCGGCACATTCGAGATTTAACAAATATGAGGAACGTGGATTTTCAGAACTGTAAAGAGTATCTGGAAAGATATGCGGAAAAAGAAGAGGCGGGGAAGATAAAAGAGGTGATATAGAAAAGTTGGAAGTTCCATGTGACCGTTGCAGAGTTTTTGGTAGCAGTCACTTTTGTAATCACCGGTCTTGTGGGCGTTCGCTTGGAAGCCGCCTGGGCCGGACCCTGAAAGACTGCCGGGGCAATCAGTGTGATGGCCAGCAGGACGGCAATCAGGCCGTTCCGCAGCCGAGTTTTGTTTGGTTTCTCTATCATAAATATTTTCCCTCCTTGTATATTTTTTTACTTATATATATTTTACAACAGATATATATGGTTTGCAAAAAAAGAAATAACGCACCGCCGTAAGGTGGTGCGTTTGTGTGACATTGCGATAAATTAATTAGATTCAGTCCAATCGGCTCGAAGGGTTTGGTTTTCCGTCATATGGAGTTTTACGTTTTTATATGCGCTTTCTGATATTTCAAATCCATCATCATAAACAGTAGTCCACTTATTAAGTTTGTTATCACTTTTTTGTGGTTTTGATATGTCATCAGTGTACAACGTCATCCCCGCCGGAACCTGCATCGTATATTTTTCAACTCCGCCCTTATCGGGGAATATCCCGCCATTTGCGTCAACGGTCAACGTAAACTTCTGGTCCGGGTCTTTGGCGAAAATCTGCACCCAGTAAATGACTCCGTCTTTTTTGTAACAGCCAGCACCCATGTGTGTGGCCCTTGAATCAATCATTGTAACGTAATGGCCCTGGCTGTTTACCCATCCTTCAACAACACCTTTTGGGGTTAAAAATCCAACAGCAATGTTTTCTTCGAGGATATTTCCAGCACCAGCTTCATAGTAAGCTGTTCCAGACCTCTCACCGTTTGGCCGAGTATGTCCATATTTTATTGCACATTCCTTCGCTCTTACCGCCGCTCCTTTATCAAGCGCTGCGTTCTCCTGCACCGAATTTTCCCCGGCTTTTTGTCTCTCAATGTTCGTCAATCGTATAACTTCCTTGATGAATTTCTTTGTGTTGAGCGGGGTTTCTGTTGGCTTCGGTGTTGCTGTCGGCTCAACTGTCGGGGCTGCGGTTGGCGTTGCAACCGGTCTCTCTGGAATGACAACCTGCATTCCTGCTTTGTTATAACTGCCGTAAGTCTTAAACGTCTTATTATAGCCCCTTACCATATAGTAGTAAGTTCTTCCGGCTTCAACCGGGTACTTGCCGCTGGACTTGTGGACGTATTTCAGTGTCTTTGCGCTGACGTTCGCAATCCTGGTCCACTTGGTGGTGTCAGAAGAGCGGTAGTAAACCAGGTAGTTTGTCGCATTGGAGGCCTTGCTCCAGGTTATGGTTGTCTGGCTGTAGCCGTTTGGCTTCGCGTTGGCCTTTACGGTAGACGGCACGGCCGGGATAGTTACGGTCTTACCTTTCTTGTTGTAAGAACTCCATTTCTTTCCATACTTATTGTATGCCCGGACTGTGTAAGTATATTTTTTACCACCCTTGAGCGTTGCTTTCTTGTTTGATGTGTGCGTATAACTGGTCTTGCTTGCACTAACATTGGCAAGTGTCTTCCAGGATTTCGCCCTGGCTTCTTTCCAGTAAATACGATACTGTGTTGCGTTGCTTGCCTTTTTCCACTTGATAGTAACCTTGTTGCTGCCGGATGTCGTAACACTGGAGAGTGTGACCTTGCCGGGTGTCCTGGATGCTGCCTGTGCCGGTACTGCCGGAATGAGCAGCATGACAGCAAGAGCCAGGACCAGCAGGCGGGATAAGGCAGAAAACTTTGTCTGGATGTGTCTTAACATACTTTTTCCTCCTTCTGTAGCCATTGATAAGTCTGGTTTCATTTTACTACAGAAATAAGTGTAAAGAAATAAAGATATCAGGAAATCTCTGTTTTTTTTGTTCGTTACAAAAAAATAATTTTTATTTTTTACACTGCAAAGAAAATCAAGCATATTATTGTTGAAATCCAAAAGAGAGGAGAAACAAATATGCGGAAAATGCACTTTGAATATGTCTATAAATATAAAAAGTATATAAATTTTTGCGGGTTATTTTTCGGAGCGTAACCTTTTCCGCAAAAATTTGAATTGTGGATTTCTTTGTGACATAATGGATTTGTAAGCAAAAAGAACTCGCGAGTGAAACCATAAAAACTGTTTTCCCGGAAGGGACTTATTGATAGAGGAGGTACATTTATGTACGAGAATTATGTTGAATTAAATAATAACATCGTGAAAATCTGTGATTGTTTTACTGCCCCAGAGGATGCAGGAGATATAAGGGTAGGAGAGGAAATCAGCAGGATTGTCCGCAGAGCATTTCTTTATAGATTCATGAGTTATGTAACAGATGATTGTGAGAATAAAGGAATGGATGAAAAGGAAATGTTGGAAAGAGTTGGACATCACGTTCCCAAAGATGCCCGCTGGCAGCATTTTGTACAGGCCTGCAAGGATGGAAATTTTGATATGGAAGAACTGAAAGTCGCAGTAAAACATATAGGGGATGAAGTGAAAGGGCTGTTTGATGACCTGTCAGCAGGAGAACTGGACAAGGATAATTGTACATTATATGCAGAAGGGAAATCATTTGCGGATGTAATCCTTGCAGTAGATAAATTGCCATTTGAGTATCATAGTAGAACTGATTTTAACGATGATGATGAGTTAGTACAGTATCTTGTTATCAATGAGAGTAACCGACGCCAGGGATATGCTTATGTTGAAATTGAAGAATTTATACCGAAATATTATAAATCCTGTGAACCAGGGAGTTATTTAGTATCTCTATCACGACCTTTAGAATTTACTATCATGAATGCAAAAGAGATGAAGAAGGGCGAGACATCCCTGGAAGGAGATGCGGTACGGAAAAAGAAGGATATTTTATTTAATATGTTCAGCCTGTATGCGCAGCGTTATATCCTTCTGGACATCTGGAAGGAGGATGCAAAAGAAAGTGATTCTTCAAAAGAACTTTTGGAAAAAGCGCAGAAACTGTTTGCATATTCTGAAAGTGAAGATGACCCAAGAGACAAAAGAGCACGGGAGATTTACACAGACATTTCCGATTATCTCGAAAATCAGCCGATGGAGTTTTGGAAAAACGTGGATTGCCGGAGAGGGAAACTGGAAGATTTATTATGTGAAGCATATGATAAAGTCTATGGAAAATAAGTTCCCGGATTTCGGGGTGTAATAAGAAGGGAGAGCAGTTGTGTGGGCTGTTCTCCCTTTTTGGTGGAATCAAATTGCCATAGATTAATAATTACGCCCCTGATTCTCACTTACCGTCCTCTGCGCGGATTGGTCCATCCGCTCCAGCAGATATCCGGCCCGGCCAGCCAGGTAGAGGGTATGGTTCAGGGCATAATCGGTTTTATGTAAGATGTGGTCAAATGTCTCGTTTTTTACCTTGCCGGTCCGCTTGCGGATATGGTCAGAAGTCCGCTGTCCGTAAATGTCAGACCATCTTTTTCTACGTTCCCGGAAGTCGGCCAGGTGTGAGACGTCATCCGGTATCTGGCCGCATAGTTTTTCATACCGGCTGGTATGCTCCTGTATCTGTTCCTCGCAGGTGGAAATCCTCTGGCCCAGTGTCTGCAAGTCGGATTCCATCTGTGCCAGCATCCTGGCCTTGGTTTCGTAGTCCTGGATATCGGAAAAGCCTTCTTCGTTCAGAATCCTTCCCAGCCGCTCCTGACGGAAGCGGATGCCTTCTTCCTCTGCCTGGATTGCGGATTCTATCTCATCAGGACGGCTGCTCCAGGCAGGGAAATTTCCTTCCAGTTCTTTCTTGAGTGTGGAAATGTTTTTTTGAGCCTGCCGGTCTCGTTCCTGGACATTCTCCCGGGCTGCTTTTATACGGATGACTGATTCCTGTAGGGATTGCGCTGTTTTCTGGATATATTCCCGTTGTGTCTGGAAGTCCTCCAGGTCATACCGGGCAGAGAGGATTTCCCCCCGCAGCCAGCCCATGCGCTCTGCAATGGATTCGTAGAGTTGGTCATTCTTTTGTTTTATCTCTGCTTCCAGTTCGCCCAGAGTCTGGCGGATTTCCTGATTCTTTTTATTTAGTTTTTTGATATCTTCATTAATCTGATACTGCTGGGAATCGGTCTGTTTTGCCCCATGAGGGCCAAGATGGATGCCGGCGATATCATCCAGGCCCTGTGCTGCATAAGAGAGGCATGATACCCGCTCTGGTCTGCCTGCACGTTCCAGGGCCTGGTTTACATGTTCTTCCCAGGATTTCCGCCAGGAAAAGATGGCATCTGTGGAGTTCCAGTACTTCATCTTCGGATTCTCCCGTCCGTAGGGAGTGGAGCGGGGATTGCTGGATGCCCTTACCAGATTTTCCAGGTAGGCCTCAGAGGGTGTCAGCCAGATTTTTTCCCGGCCTTTGAAGTACGGGTACTGTTTTTCCCATCCATCCGCCTTGGCCTGGATAAATTCCTCGGCGGTAAAGGCTGCGGTCTCTCCCTGGCGTTTGCAGAGATATTCTTTCTGTGTCTTTGGCTTCCAGTTCCCATTTTTATCCAGGGGCCGCATGGTCAAAAGGATGTGTGCATGAGGATTCTGGAAAATCATGTCTTTTTCATCCTTCGTTGGCTGGCCGTTCCGGTCAACAGGGATATGCTGCTCATTGGTGACAGGCGGATTGTGGATGCTGAAATCTGCGACCATGCCCTGAGAAACAAAAGCATCCTGAACAAATCCCTGTACCAGTTGGAGGTTTTCCTCCGGTGTCAGTTCATTTGGAAGGGCAATCATGACCTCTTTGGCGAGTCTGGCCCTCCGGTCTTTTTCTGCCTCTTCTACAGAGTTCCACAGATATCCCCGGTCCTGAAACTCTTTCGGCGCATGTTCCGGCAGCACGATTTCGCTGTGTGTCACCCATTTCTTTTTGGTGTAGTCCTCCATGATTCCGGTGTACTGATTTTCTATTTTACTTGCAGAACGGTAGGCGGCTGCGGCCACAACACTTTTTCCGTCATTCCGTTTGATTACCTGCATATGGAATTGAAAGATTGCCATAGATAAAATCACCTCGTTTTTTATTTTTCAATATGGAGAATCCGGGGCAGGATAAAATTTTTTTCATTCCGTTTTTTATCTTCTCTTTTTTTCTGCATACTGTAAGTGCTGGTAAGGAAGAAACCTTATCAACGAAAATACAACATAAGGAGTTGAGAACATGAGAGGAAAGCAACTTGCAGGGGCCACAGACCAGAAACTGCGGGTCCTGCTCACCTATAAGGGGTCAGCCCCGGCCGGTAGTGAGATTCAGGATGATTACATATCTCTTAATCTGGAGGCTGACGGGAGACCGGAGCCGGCAGCCACGGCAGTAGTCAATTTTCCGGTGATGGAAGGAGAAAGAGTCTTGTTCATCCATTCCCTGGATGCAGGTGATAACAAGGCAAGAGAGCACCTGCTGGGCGTGATAAAGGATTTCGCCAGGAAGAGGGGGTATCCATCTGTTTACATCCATACCGGGAAACAGAAGAAGCATTTTTTAAAGAAGAATGGCTTTGAAGAGATTTCGGAAAAACCGATTGCCAGGAAGGTCCTGGAACCATGAAAGACTGGCTGTACTGGGTTTGGAAATATCTGAGGACGGAGATACAAAATCCCCGTCCCGGGATAAAAAAGGATATATGGAAATGGATAAACCGTATCTTTTTCAGCGGAATCTGGCTCCAGCCTTTTGCGATGGCGGGGCTAATCCTGTTCTTTCAGAAAGTTTTGGGCGGGGATGTGTCGTACCTCATCCTGTTTGTCTTATCATTCCTGCCGTCTGTCTATGTATGGTCAGAGAACCAGAGGCAGGCTGCGGCCGGAAAGAAGGATTTCAGTATTGAGGATGTATTCCACGAAAAGCCTAATGAATTTTCAAGCCCGTTAAAGCAAAAGGCGATGTACCCAAGGATTGCGGAAGATTTCCTTTTTGACCAGCCACAGGGCGTGGTGTTTGGAAGGACAGAGGAAGGATATTTCAAAAAAGAGCAGAAATATCTGTGCAAGCCGATGGATGCAGCACATTATAAGGATGGCCATGTATTCGTGATTGGTGGGTCTGGCAGTGGCAAGTCCTCTGCCCTGGTCATCCCGTCATTGCTGGCCAGCCAGAATGTTGGTGGATTTTATGTTGACATCAAAGGAGAACTCTGGCGGAAGTCCCGAAGGATGGATGCGGAAGATGTGGTCATCATTGATTTCCAGGACCGGGGGAAATGGGGATGGGATGCGTTGTATCTCCTGAACCACAAAGACCGGGTCACAGACCAGGATATCCGGGAGACTATGGAAGAAATCGCAAACAGCCTGATACCCATATCGGCAAAAGATACAGACCAGTTTTGGAAACAGTCAGGACGCTCGCTTTTGACAGGGGAGTTGGTTGGCTTGTATAAGCAGAAAAAGATACACAACTTGTCAGAACTGGTAAACGAGATACTGTCCAGGGATGCAAAAGAACTGGTGGAGGAATTACTGGATGGGGCAGCACCGAGGGCTACAGAGACCAAGTTTCTTTCTTCGTTCCGGAACCTTGCGGAGGATACGATGTCGGGAATCGTCCAGCAGGAGCAGGAGTCTTTAAAAATCTTTATCGATGAAGATATCCGATATGGAATGGAGACCAATACCCGGCAGGCAAACCCGCAGATGCTTGAGGAAGGAAGGGCAGTCTTCCTGGCCATCCCGGAGGAAAAACTGGAAGTGTACTACAATTTGGTAAATCTTATTATCGCCCAGGTCTTCGGAAGCCTGATAAAGAGGCCGGAAGGGAGCCGGCCGGTCATGGTCGTGATTGATGAGATGGCCCGGATTTGTGCTCGAGGCCCCGTGCCATGTTTACATTCAGGAATACTGCTCACTGGAAGAAGTCGGAACATCACCCTGATTTTGATAACCCAGAGTTTTGAAGCCCTGGAAAACGCTTATACGAAAGCCGATATCCAGTCGATGGTGGCCAATAGTGCATATCTGGTCTGTTTGGATGTACGGAGTCCTTCCACAGCCAAGACCATCTGCGGGATGGCTGGCACTTACAAGGAACGACAGACGACCTGGAGCGGTTCCGGGAAGAACCGTAGTGTCAGTATCTCATACCAGGACAAGCCAATCCTGGAGCCTTCGGATTTGTCCAGGCTGGTGAAACAGGATGAGGTCGTTATCATATCCGCAGATTACGGGTATTGCAAAGCCAGGAAGTGCTCATACTTCAACGATGCCATCCTGGGGCCGATGTCTGAGAAGGTGCAGCGGTATAATCAGGAGGCTATGGGGATAGAAGGGAAAGAAGAAATAAAAGAAACAAAAAGACCAATACCAATCCTTCCGGAACGGCCGGAGGATTGTAGAGAAAAATTAATACGGCTGGCAGAAAAAGGATATGAGACCCTGAGGGAGTCTATCCACCGCCAGTATGAAGGAGGAAAGGAGAAATGGAAAAAGAAGACAAAATCAGACTGCAAAAAGCAATAGAGAAGAGCCTGGGGGAGCAGTGGGAAGTAAAGCCCATCACAGTCCCGAAAGTAAACGGCCCCAGGGATGGATTACGTTGCAGGCATGAAGGGGATAAACATGCCCTGGTCATATATCCGGACGATTATGCAGGGATGCTGGCATCCGGGGAGAGTATGGCGGATATCGGGAGATACGCAGCGGGCCTGGTAGAGGAAAAGAGGACAGCCCTGCCGGAAATCACGGACCTGCCATCCGCGGAGGACTTCCGGAAAGGACTGTTCATTCAGTTGGTGAATGCGGATGCAAACAGGGCACTCCTGGAAAATGCAGTATATGATTCTGTGGAGGATATGGCGGCAGTGGTGCGCTGCAAGGTAGCCGAGGAGGGAGCGTTGCTATATTCCTTCCGTGTGACGAAAGACAGCCTGCCGTTATTCCGGATGGGCCAGAATGAGGTTCTGGCCGAGGCCTATAAAAATACGGCAGCGCAGGAGTTCCAGTTGCGGAATACTGCTGATATCCTGCGGGAGGAACTGGAAAGACAGATAGAAGCGGGGGAAGTGACAGAGATACAGAGGGAAGTGATGGAAGAGATGCTCGCCCAGGAATCCCCGCTCTATGTCCTGACAAACCAGGAAAAAGTAAACGGTGCCAATGTGATGCTGTGCCAGGAGGCTTTACAGAAAGTGTCTGAAGAACTTGGCGAGCCTTATTACATCCTCCCCAGTTCCATCCATGAGGTCATGGTCGTAAGGGAAAGTGAAGATATGGACATCGGGAGGATGAAGGAGATAGTGAAGGAAGTGAACCTGTCCACGGTAGAGCCGGAGGACCTGCTCTCTTACGAAGTCTTCCGTTATGACGGCAGGAAACTATCCGTTGCCAGGGAAGATGTCCAAAAAGTATCGGAAACCGTAGACAAGGTAAAGCATCACAAATGGACGATTTAAGGAGGAAAATATGGGAAAAGAAGAAAGACTGACAGAAGCCGTCCGGAGATATCTGGAACTGAGGCCGGGATTTTTCCAGGTGGATGTGAGGACCGGGGACGGAAGGCTGATAGAAGGGAAGAAAGGTATATGAGAGGCTGGAATGCCTCTCATTTTTTATGCGGAAAATGTGGCTGGTTGATTTACAAAAGGGTGAGGGCAGGAGTAAAATAGAGGTATACATACGCAACAGACAAGGAGGAAAACAGGATGAAAAGAAAGAGGATAATTAGTTGTTTCCTAGCGGTCCTGCTGGTATTGGTGATGGCTATGCCGGTATTCGCTGCATCTGGAAAGACGCCTTCGGCGGTATCTGTAACGAAGGCTGCGGCTGCTAAAAACTCCGTGACAGTCACCTGGAAGCGTGCCAGCAATGCCACATCATACCGGGTGTATTATAAACAGGCCGGTGCCAGAAAGTGGACGGTACTGGCGAATGTGAGCAGCAAGACAACAAAGTATGTTCACAAGACTTCCAGGAAATATCCGTTACAGGGTGGCAAGAAATATAGTTATACGGTCCGGGCTTATAATAAGTATAGTAAGAAATGGGGGCGGTATGACAGCAAAGGCAAAACCGTTACAATTCCAGTGGTTCCATCTGCGGTGAAGATGGGGAGTGTAAAAGCGGATAGTTACAATCAGGTGAGCGTTACCTGGAAGCCTGCCGGCAATGTGACAGAGTATCAGGTGTTTTACAGACCGGCAAGCACTACGAAGTGGACGCTGCTGTCAAGGACTAATGGCAAGACGTTGAAGTATGTACATAAATCCAGCAGCAAGTATCCGCTGAAACCTGGCCAGAGGTATGTATATACGGTGAGGGGATATAATAAAACATTTAAGACAACGGGCAGTTATAACAAAAATGGAGTGACGGTGCAGGTACCGAAGAAGCCAAGTGTAACAGCAACTCCAAAACCAACCGCTACACCAAAGCCGACAGAAACCCCGCTCAATACAGAGAAATTTATCAAGGAAGTCATACGATTGACGAACATTGAGAGACAAAAAGCCGGGGAAAATTCGGTGCAGGAGAACGCAGCGCTTGATAGAGGAGCGGCGGTAAGAGCGAAGGAGTGTGCAATAAAATATGGACATCATCGTCCAAATGGAGAGATATTCAGTACCGCTTATTATGAGTCAGGAGCAGGCAATATTCTGGGCGAAAATATTGCTGTTGGATTTTTAACCCCAAAAGGTGTTGTTGAGGGATGGGTAAACAGCCAGGGCCATTACGTTACAATGATTGATTCAAGGGCCACACACATGGGTGCTGGCTGTTACAAAAAAGACGGAGTCATTTACTGGGTGCAGATTTTCGCCAAAAACCCGGACCAGAAGTTTACGTTGACCGTTGACGCAAACGGTGGTACATTCCCTGATAAAGGTGGAGTTGAGAAATATACGATACAGGTTCCGGCAGGGATGACGCTATCAATTGATAATATCTCAAAGCCAGAGAATGACAGCAGCAGATTCGATAAATGGACAGTGTTAGATGAAACCGATGAACTTGAATTTGATGTCGAATCAGTTATACATATGTTTAATAAGTTAACTCTAAGAGCCAATTGGGCAAAAAATTTATCTTCTAATTAATTTATCGCAATGTCACGCAAACGCACCACCTTACGGCGGTGCGTTGTTCTCTTTTTTGCAAACCATATATATATGTTGTAAAATATATATATATGGTTTGCAAAAAAAATTATACAAGGAGGGAAAATATTTATGATAAAAAATGCAATACAGAAACTGAATAAAAGCCGGCTGCGGAACGGTCTGATTGCCGTTTTACTGGCCATCACGCTGATTACCCCGGCAGTCTTTCAGTCCACTACCCCGGCAGCTTCCAAGCGAACGCCCGCAAGACCGGCGATTACGAAAGTGACCGCGACTAAGAATTCCGCAACGGTCACCTGGAAGAAGTCCAAGTATGCCACTTCTTACCGGATTTATTACAAACAGGCCGGTGCGAAGAAGTGGACCACGCTGGCAACTATCAGCAGTAAAAATCTGAAGTACACTCACAAATCTTCCAGGAAGCATCTACTCAAGGGTGGTAAAAAATATACCTATACTGTCAGGGCATATAATAAATACGGTAAGAAATGGAGTTCTTACGATAAAAAAGGCAAGACCGTCACTATTCCGGCCGTACCGTCTATTGTAAAAACCCGCGTGAAAGTGAACAACTATAAGCAGACTACTGTTACTTGGACAAAATCCATCAATGCTACGAACTACCTGGTTTATTACCGCTCCGCTGACACCACAAAGTGGACCAGGATTGCGAACGTCAGTTCAAAGACCCTGAAATACGTTCACAAGTCCAGCCGTAAGTACCCGATTGAAGCCGGAAAAACTTACTACTATATGGTAAGGGGTTATAACAAGACATATAAGACTTATGGCAGTTACAACAAAGCAGGACTGCAGGTTGTCATTCCAGAGAGACCGGCTGCAACGCCTACTGCCACTCCGACAGTTGCGCCGACAGCAACGCCGAAGCCGACACAGAAACCGAAGCCTACCGCAACACCAAAGCCAACGGTTACTCCGAAACCCACACAGAAGCCAAAGCCTACCGCGACACCAACCCCAGACCCGGACAGCCCGTCTGAGATTAACAAAAAAATCAAAGAGGTAGTTAAGCTGACAAATCAGGTCAGGGTTAAACATGGTTCAGCAGCTGTTGTTGAAGATGCCGCTCTTGATGCCGGTGCAGCGGTCAGGGCGAAAGAGATTTATACAAAGTTCAGCCATGGAAGACCAGATGGAAGCGATTTTAGTACAGCTTATTATGAAGCAGGAGCCGGCAATATCCTTGGAGAAAATATTGCGACTGGCGATACGCCTGAGCGTGCAGTCTATTTATGGGAGAACAGCCGTGGTCATCTTGTTTCAATGCTTGACAGGGAAGCGACCCATATTGGTGTTGGCGTTTACAAGAACTTCTGGGTACAGATTTTCGCGAAGAACCCAAGTCAGAAGTATACTTTAACAGTATATGCAAACGGAGGTACGTTCCCGAGCAAGGGTGGCGTAGAGAAGTTTGAGATGAGTGTTCCAGCCAGGGCAGACGTCAAACTGTCAACTATTGACATTCCGGAAAAGGAAGGCTGCAAGTTTATAGGATGGACGGAATGTTATGAAAATCCATATTTTGAAAGCGGTTTAATGGATTTAGATGACATTAAAAACGGCGGCGAGGTCCATATGTTTGAAAATGAAAGGATTAAAGCCACATGGTCGGATTCTTCCAGCTCCTCAGACTGACAATACAACTTCGAAAACACACACCACCATCCTTGGTGGTGTGTTTTTTTTTGCAAACCGCATATATTTGTTGTAAAATATATACATAAGAAAAAAGATACAAGGAGGGAGAAATATTTATGATAGAAAAACTGAATAAAAGCCGGCTGCGGAACGGTCTGATTGCCGTTTTACTGGCCATCACACTGATTGTCCCTGCGGTCTTTCAGGACCCGGCTCAGGCGGCCTCCAAGCGAACGCCCACAAGACCGGCGATTACGAAAGTGACCGCGACCAAGAATTCCGCAACGGTTACCTGGAAGAAGTCCAAATACGCCACTTCATACCGTATTTATTACAAACAGGCCGGCACGAGAAAATGGACTACGCTGGCAACTATCAGCAGTAAAAATCTGAAGTACACTCACAAGTCTTCCAGGAAGTACCCACTCAAGGGTGGTAAAAAATATACCTATACTGTCAGGGCATATAATAAATACGGTAAGAAATGGAGTTCTTACGATAAAAAAGGCAAGACCGTCACTATTCCGGCCGTACCGTCTATTGTAAAAACCCGCGTGAAAGCGAACAGCTATAAGCAGACTACTGTTACTTGGACAAAATCCATCAATGCTACGAACTACCTGGTTTATTACCGCTCCGCTGACACCACAAAGTGGACTAGGATTGCGAACGTCAGTTCAAAGACCCTGAAATACGTTCACAAGTCCAGCCGCAAGTACCCGATTGAAGCCGGAAGAACTTACTACTATATGGTAAGAGGTTATAACAAGACATATAAGACTTACGGCAGTTATAACAAAGCAGGAATGCAGGTTGTCATCCCGGAGAGACCGGTTGCAACGCCAACCGCAGCCCCGACAGTTGCGCCGACAGCAACACCGAAGCCGACACAGAAACCGAAGCCTACGGCAACACCAAAGCCGACAGCAACACCAAAACCAACGGCTGCTCCGAAGCCCACACAGAAGCCAAAACCTACCGCGACACCAACCCCAGACCCGGACAGCCCGTCTGAGATTAACAAAAAAATCAAAGAGGTAGTCAAGCTGACAAATCAGGTCAGAGTTAAACATGGTTCAGCCGCTGTTGTTGAGGATGCCGCTCTTGATGCCGGTGCAGCAGTCAGGGCGAAAGAGATTTATACAAAGTTCAGTCATGGAAGACCAGACGGAAGCGATTTTAGTACAGCTTATTATGAAGCAGGAGCCGGCAATATCCTTGGAGAAAATATTGCGACTGGCGATACGCCTGAGCGTGCAGTCTATTTATGGGAGAACAGCCGTGGCCATCTTGTTTCAATGCTTGACAGGGAAGCGACCCATATTGGTGTTGGCGTTTACAAGAACTTCTGGGTACAGATTTTCGCGAAGAACCCGGGCCAGAAATATACACTGACAGTATATGCAAACGGAGGCACGTTCCCGAGCAAGGGCGGCGTAGAGAAGTTTGAGATGAGTGTTCCGGCCAGAGCAGATATCAAACTGTCAACTATTGACATTCCGGAAAAGGAAGGCTGCAAGTTTATAGGATGGACGGAATGTTATGAAAATCCATATTTTGAAGGTGGCTTAATGGATTTGGATTATATTAGAAACAATGACCTCCACATGCCTGAGAGTAAAACATTAAAGGCCAACTGGTCGGATTCTTCCGATTCTTCAAATTAAACGATACAATTTAAGCTCTCCCAACCTTTCCGGTTGGGAGAGCCTTTTTTGAAATCTTTTTTATGTTCTTTTTAATTCTTAACGGACAGGGAAAACGGCGGCCAGGCTTGTTGTCCTGCTTGCCATCACACTGATTGCCCCGGCAGTCTTTCAGTCCACCACCCCGGCGGCTTCCAAGCGAACGCCCACAAGACCTACTACTTGCTTAAAATCTTTTCTAAAACTTCCCTGATTTCCGCTTCATTCATAGTCAAAGCATCCGGCAAAAATTCCAGCACCATCTTACCGATATCAACCAGGCGTTTTGTGTAGTTTTTCTTTTCAAGAGCACGCTGGCGGTTCTCTGCTAACTGCTGGCGGTGAAGGGCCTGTTTTGCTTTTAACTGTTCTATTTCTGCAAGTTGCTGTTCAATCGTATCCATTTATCTGCACCTCCTTTTCTGTACGGTCTCTGCGGCTTCGGCTATAGCCTGGACCGGTTTTTCTGCTTTTGCAAGTTTCTGTTCTACTGTGTCAATCATCTCGTTTGAAGTACTGCGTATGGTCTCCAGGCTGGCTTTCAGTTCCTTTACGTCTTTGCCGGAACTCCAACTGGAAATATAGCCGAAAGAATATTCCGAAGTGTCCAGGCCGAGATACTGACAGACAACAAAAGCAATGGATTCTGCCTGCACCTCTGCGGTGTGTTTATCCGGAAGGTCTGCCGAATGGAGTTTTTCATGGGCCATTTCATGAATCAGGGTCTTGAGAGACTGTGCTTCGGAAAGGCTGCTGTCTATGACGATTTCTTTTTGGATGAGGTCATAATATCCATTTGCATCCCCGGATATTGCTTGGAAGCGGACCGGAACCGGGCAGATATCTAGGAGTATATCTTTTATCTGCTTTTGCCTGTCGCTTAGGCTGCCTTCCAGGTTGTGACAGAGTTCCGGCAGGGGTTCACCTTCCGTCTGCTTGATGTCAAAGGTATATCCAACCTTAAAGAACGGAATGATTCTTTCAACAACTTCCTGCTTGACACTTCCATCGGGAAGAGTAACAGGTCTGCCGTTTTCATCTCTTACGTCTTTTAAGGATTGGGATTTGATTGATGAGGGGCAGATGATTTTGATTCCGGATTCTCCCTTTTTGACCTGACGGTTCAGAGACTTCCAGCAGGTATAACTTGCACACAGCGTGGCATCCGGTCTTTGTCTGGCAATCAAAATCTGGTTATTCAATGAGTAATTGTGGAGGTGCGACATCTTGGAAAGAAAAGCCCTGTACTTGTCCCCATCCATAAAATCTTTGATGGACTGCTCCAGGCCCGCAGTCAGTTCATTCAGGGCTTCCTGCCTGGATTTGGATTGTTTTTTATCTGTTTTTTTCATATAATATTGCCTCCTTTGGATTTGGGTAATATTAATATGAAGAAAAGATGATGGGGATAAAAAAATTTGCGGGTTTTGGTGTGGAGGGATGGGAGAAGAAAAAAGAGATGGACAGATTTGGGTAGCAATATGTATTTTGAAAGGTTCCGTTTTGTTCTGAGGTATGATATAATCGTTCTGTTGTCCAACCGAGACCCGGCAACGGGAGGAGGTGAGAACTATAAGCGAAATAATAATTACCTTTATCGTTACCGTCGCGGCAGGTGTGACTTGCCATCTCATCTGCAAATGGCTAGATAGGAACGACTAGGACAACAATAGCCTGATGGATACTTGACCATCCTAAAAAACAAGAAGAAGCCCTCGGTTGTAGTGCAAGTACAGCCGGGGGCTTCGTTCTTTGCTATAAGCGTTTAATAATTACCTTTTGCCTACTGGCATTATATCATATGCAAATCTGAAAATCAATATACCGATAAATGTGAAATCGGGAATCATCTGCATCACATATCGTGAAATATCACAAGAACTTTTAGTGTAAATTTGCTTTTGTTTTTTGAATTTAAAAACGGTTCTGGGGTGACGGCTGGAAGACGGCAGGGATAGACACAGCCGGAGGTGGTGGATAGTACACCATAATAATGGTGAGTATATGCGCCCTTCCTCTTAATAAATCTGTAGAAAATCAATCTTTTTTAGGGGTATCGGCAGTCGTTCCGGCTGTTATAATCTTGAAATCTTGGTAAAGATGGTGGTCTCGGAAACGCGGTGATGGTGCTTTCGGAAGTTCGGTGATGGTGGTTCCGAAAATGCAGCGATGGTGGTTCTGGAAGTGTTGGTATGGTGGCTTCACAAATGCCAGGATGGTGTTTTGTAGAAAACACTGCAATGGTGGCTTTGTAAATGCAGCCATGGTGGTCCCTCAAATATCAATATGGTGTTTCTATCTTATCCAATCAATCCTTTGTAGCATCGTCAAGAGCCTCCGATTCTGCAGCATTGAAATCCTGGGCTTGCTGTTGGTTAAAGGTCTTGATACATTCAAGCGCAAGGTTATACCACCGCTTGGAGTTCTTCTCTGCATTGTCTGCGTTTTTCTCAGCATAATAAATTTTTGCGGTCAAATTGCTGGTCTCTACCAGAAGTTTGTTGTATGCGTTCTGTAAATCTGAAAGTTGTTTCTTGAGAAGTTCATTTTCGGTCTGTAGAGCAATCAGTTGACGGTCAGGGGACGCCTTGTGCAATGGCATCCATATGGATTCGTCTAAGGGCTTGGTGTTTGTTTGGGGTGGGTTTTCCTTAGAAGTATCCTTTTCAGCAACAAAATCTTTGAAAGGCTGGACTACGTGGTGTTTTGTTGGGTTAGATTTATCTGTAACATAAATGAGCATATCTTTGAGTTGTTCCGCAATGTTGTTGGCATCGCTATCAATCTGTGCCTGAGGTCTCCGGTGCTCGTTCAGAAATTCTACAGCGAAGTCGTCCAGGTATTTAGTCTTGTTCCTTATCTGGATATGGCCCCGGAGTTCAGTATCCTGATATTTAATAACCTGGCGTCTGACCGCTTCATATGTGATTCCCTGGCTGTTCGCATACTGGGGAAGAGTGGTCCCGATTTCATTATCACAAGTCCATGAATGGGTGTTTTCCATAAGTTTTTGTTCCTTTCACAGTACTTTTTTATTTGGTGAGTACATTGTAGCATATGGTAGTGCGTAAATCAATACAAATAATAGTTGCGCAATGTAGCACGTGTAAAAATAAAGAAAATATGAAGAATAAATGGATTCTTGTAAATATGTTGACACAACGTAGCACGAAGCGTATTATAAAAATAAATCACGAAACCACAAACTATCAACATGATTTTTACGCATATTGATTTTATCTCATGAAAGAACAGGAGGAGAAGATTATGAGTGAGAATTTAAACATAGATGTAGCAGCAATGCTGAACCAGTTGCCGCCGGAAATGCAGAAACAGATGCAAGCGCAGATGCAGACTTTCATTAATATAATGAAGGGAGGGCAGAATGCAGTTGTTCCGCAGGCAGGACCATCTGCAATAAATAAAAAAGAAATACCGGAGAATCCCGGATTACAGGATTATACAGAACTGTATTGCGATTGCTTCAAAAAGGGAGAAATCGGATGTGTGACAAGAGCGGAGCAGTTCAGCGATTCGGATATGTACAGAATATTATTTAGTGTAAACTGTGGAGAGATTAGGCGGAATGAAGTGCAGTATCGGTTAGAGATGCTTGCAAAGGAATTAGGCGGAATGGCCCTGGTTCGGTATTTCAAGAAAAATTGTATGGCCGCAAAAAGAGAAATAAAAGAGAGGCAGAAACACGATGATGAAATGGCGGAGCAGGAGAGGAAAAAATTAGCACAAAAAGAAAGAGAAAAAATCCTGGAAACAGGGAATATGACAAAATTTACAGAACTGCCTGAAGGCTGTAAAAATATTTATATTGGTCCTGGATGGGTTGCCAACGATGATGGAATTTATATGCTAGAGGAGAGCGGAAAAACAGTAAGACGGGTAGAGGCGGGGAGATTTCCGTTTTTGATTGATTGTCTATATGAACCGTATGATGCTGGAGCAATCGGTGCTGAGAAATGCGGTATAAGGTTTAAAAGTGTGCAGGGAGATTGGAGACACAAGATTGTGGAGCAGTCAACATTGATGGACTCACGAGAGGCAATGACGCTGGCCAAAAAAGGATACAGTATCAACAGCCGCCGGGCAATGGCATTTACGGATTATGCAACCGCTATGCTCGAGGAATCTGCGATGAGGGGTGCTCTCCCAATACATAAAATGGCATCATCATTCGGATGGACGAGCGACAAAAAAGAATTCTTGCCATATACAAATAATGAGTTTGTATTTGAAAAAGAGGATGAATTCCCAGGACTGACACAGGCTATATCACAGTCACAGGGCGACAGAGAGGCCTGGTATAGGGAGTTCAAGGAGATGAGGCAGACTAGGGTAAAGATGTTTAATTTTGCAACGATAGTACTGTTAGCATCCCCTATACTGGGCATGCTGCCAGATGTAGTTAACGGTTTTATCGGAAACATTTACGGAGACACGCACACAGGGAAGACCATTTGTGATTCAATCAATGCCACGATTTTTGGAGATTTTAGAGAGGGCTACGTTATAGCACTAACGCCTCAGTCAACACCGACCGGTATGGAGATTCGTATGAATGCACATAAGAACATCCCATTGGTTGTAGAGGATGCCAATAACGCAGACCCGAATATGATTCCAAAATTCATTATGCAGGCGTCAAATGGAGCCGGAGCACTGAGAGGAACAAAGAATATGGGCAACCGGGCGCAGATGTCCTGGTGCTTGTCATCCCTAGTAAATTCTGAGGCTATCCTGACCTCATATGGAAACAGAGGCGGGGTCAATGGAGGCTCATACACAAGAGTTTATGCAGTGAAATCTGGGAGCCAGTTTCCGAAAGTTTGGGAAGAAAAAATAGGATATTGGAAAGAGTTTTTTGCTACGAATTACGGATTTGCCGGACGTGATTTTGTGGAAATCCTACAGGGAATGGAACTGGATGAGTTGCAGGCTATGAAAAAGAAATTTTTTTCGCAGATTGTTGCACGTATGCGAGAGATTGGACATTCAGAGACACAGGCTGAGGGACTGGCGATACTGATGCTTGCGGATTATCTTGCTGCAACAAGATTATTTAAAGACGATATTATGTTTACGATTGACGAGTTGATTTCTTTTACTGAGGATGAGGAGACCATCAAACCAGCAAAAAGATTTTATAACAAACTTGAGGACCTGATGATTGGCAATCCTGACCGATTTGAGGGATTGGACGAAAATTTGACAGAGAGAATCGCGGACCCGTTAGACCCAGCCAAATGGGTTGGAGAGTATTGGGGCCTGTATAGAATGGAAAACCAACAGAGATGGTTATGTGTCAGACCGGAGGTTTTAGATAGATGGCTGGCAGATGGCGGCGTTGACAGGAGACTGTTTTTTGATTTTCTGAGAGAAAATGATTTAATCAGAGCAGATAAGGGCGCAAATACCAGGAAGACACCTTCTAAGATATACAGTACTAGACCTAGACTCGTAAATATCAGACTGATAGATAGCGATTGTGCAGATGAGGATGATTTATCACAGCCTGGAGTAGAAGAGAACGCCCCTCAAAACCCATTTTTGAAGGTGGCAGACGAAATCAATACGCAAAGACAACTACAGATTGAAGAAATAGAATTTAAGTAATGAAAGCAAAGCCCGGTTATAGTGCCCGGGCTTTGTTTATGTTCAGAGATGAGGCAGTAGGGGCAGAACGGGCGATAACTGGGCAGTACAAGGACAATGAGAGTAAGGGTTAAGTATTTCAACAATAAAAAATAAGCATTTTTTGCAAAAAATGGCCTGTTTTGTGGCCAGTGCCCTAGTGCCCCGCCCTGCCCGAGTAAAAATATAGTATATATAGAAGAGAAAAATAAAATTTAAGTAAATCTTTTTTTATTTTTAAATTTCTCATATATATATTACTTCATTCACTAGGGCACTAGGGCATTTTCTATATAATATAAATAAATATACTATATATAGTGTATATACATATGAGATATACTGTATTTTGCATAAATGAAGGAGTTTATACAATGATTAGTGCCCAGGTAGTACTGGGGCAGTACTAGGGCAAATGGGGCATTGATTAATCGGTAGTGTATTGCTATCGGTAGGATATGAGGCCTTATACGAAAAAACACTTTCGCAGCCGATAAGTTATCGGGGAACCGGTGCTGTATCACAGCCGCAGAATTGGTTTTCGTGCCAGAGAACCACAGCCATCCGGTAGGGATAACCTGACAACGGCGCAGGCCGCCAGTAACTCCAAGTCTGCCAGTGGAATTGTCTATGGGAACAGGCCGTCCGGGTAAGGCGAAATGCTCCCGCAGGTGTTGATGAGTACAAGGCATACAGCCCTGCCATTCGCCGTAAACCTTCTTATATATAAGCAACTTCCCGGGCGTTATCATATATATTCCAGCCACAAGAACCATCATATCTGGCAATCGTATCCGGCACATCTATAAATCTAATCTATTCCATAGGTCCTGTCCGCATCCATCATCATCAGGCCGCACCAGGCTCTTTTCATCTACAGCCGCCATCACAGGCCGGTCCAGGAGTCCTTGCTGGCACGCTTCGTCAATCATTTCCCGATGCCTTTAACATATCGCAGCCATTCTTGCCGCATCCTGCCCTCATATATCGCCGCTACCGATGCGGCAACCTGTCATGACCTGCCCGCTACAATCACTGTACTTCTTCCCTGCCGCTGGTCCACACTGCCACAGGACGCCATCCCAGGGCTGCCGTTTCCAGCCAATCGTTCTTCCGTACAGCCTTCCCGATGCCCGGCTGCAACTGTCCAGCCGCAGCCTCCGTTTCTACTGTTGCACCTTGTTCTCAAACCCTATCCAGCCTGCAACTCCTCCCGCGTTTCACCCTCCCAGATGTCATTTCCACCAGCCGAAAAATAATCCGCAAAAAAATACGCCTCCGTATTTCCTCAACATATAAAGGATAACGGAAGGGAAAAGAGAAAACCGGGAGGTGAAATCCATGAAACTGTAAAGAAAAACCATTCCGTCATGCGTATGCTGTAAATATGCCATAGCACAACAAGGGCTAAGGAAAATCAACGAAAACCCGCACGCCTGCATCGTTTTTCCAGCAGGCTATATATGTAAAGAAGAAAACAAGGAGGATAAGACCATGAGAAAGATTTTACATGGAAGATTATATGACACAGACACGGCCAGATATATTGGTAGTAACCAGAGCAGTTGTTACAAAAATGACTATCGCTATTTTGAAGAGGATTTCTATAGGAAGAAAACCGGAGAGTTCTTCCTGCATGGCAAAGGAGGCCCGGCATCCAGATATGCGGAACGCCTGGAAAGCGGTGGCTGCATCGGTGGAGAGCAGATTATCCCATTGCCAGAGGAAGAAGCAAGAGAATGGGCGGAAGAGAACCTTACCGTTGAAGAATGTGAGGGACTTTGGGGAACTTGTGAAGAATAAGAGGGACTTTGCTAGGAAACGGTTTTACACCACGAAAGGAGATACTGATATGAGACCATTAAGAGAAGTTTACAGTGACATCACAAACCTGAAATGCAGAAAGGAAATCCAGAAGGCCTATGATGCGGTACGGGACAGATACCAGGTGTTTGCAAAGAAGGCTCAGGAGATTGTAGAAGATACGCAGATGTCCATGATGCTGGACAGGATGCAGGAACTGGTACAGCAGGGCAAAATGATGAACATGTTGTCAGAGGAAGAGGTCATGGAGGAAAGCCAGAAACGGCTTGATAAGGAATGCACACAAGAACTGGCTGCCGTCAGGGAGGCCAATACAGAGTTCATGAGGGTATGGGGAAAAGCACTGCTGGAATACCCGGAAGAGAGCGTGGGGATTTGTCAGTTGGGATGGAATGTTGGCGAAGAATTGAAAAGAAACGATATCCAGTAGCGGAATAAAGAAAAGATGTGGAATGGCCCGGATGAGGAATGAATCCCGGATATCTGGAGACTGGGGCGGGCTGGACCGGCAGCCTGCTCCCGATGAAAAGATGGACCCGCAAAAAAACAGACGGGATGATTCTTTTGACATATAGATGATACAACCGGTAAGGAATCAGGACGAAAGGAGATTTTACATATGGAACAGAAACATACTACCTGGCACGGAGCGGAACTCAGCCCTGCGGCGATAAAGGCAGGCTTCGTAGACTATTCTGCTGCGGCAGAAGCAGTTGACGCAGAGTACTACGACATCAATGCCGAAGATGAGGGGACCTGGGAGTTGGTAAATGGCGATGAACTGTATTTCAGGGACAGCGAGGGTGAGGGCTATAGTTCGGAGATGGCTATGGAAAGAGTCCGGGAACTGGAGGCGATGATTGCCGGGGCCGAAGAGGACCAGGACACTTCCAGGTGGGAGAAAGACATAGAACTGCTGACGACGAGATGTGAGGTCATAGAGCCGTGTGAGTATTACCAGGTGCCAGAGGAAGGGGCAAGGATACTGCTGGATGAATCCGAGGAACTGGTCTATTACAACGCAAGGCTGGAGGTCTATGTATGGGGTATCTGCCACCTTGGGCTGAATTGGAAACGGGTGCTCACGACTATCCCGGTCCGATAAGATTTATAGACCGGTAAAGACACGGGCAGGCTGCACAGACGGCCTGCCCGGATAAAAATGTTACATACCCAAATTTATACGTAAAAAGGAGATTATATTATGATGAAGAATCCAAAAGAATGCGTTTGTATCCAGAAGAACCAGACATTTTTTGTGCTGAATGAGTTGACCATACCAGAATGCAAGGACGGCAGCGAGCCGCTGACCTTCCATCACGATACGTTCAGCCGTTTTAAATTTGTCCTTATCAGCAAAGAAAAGAGACCGGCCACAGCCAATGTGCCGGTAAAAGAACTTCCGGCCATCTTCCAGAAAATCCGGAACCTGAGCCTCCGGGATATGTTATCGGTACAGAAACAGAAATCTGAGCCGTCAAAGAGCCCGGCATACACGACTACGATTAATGCAGGGACATTAAAAGGAAAGACTCCGGCAGCACTGCTCCTGGAGGATGCACAGACTAATAAAAGGCTGTTAATCAACCAGAAGAACTGGCTTGAGAGCAATTTAGGCAGGTATCAAAGGAACGCGGCACAGATAACAGCAATCGAGGATGCCTTGAGACTATACGAAGCAGGACAGTTGAATGCGGAGGAATCTAAGGCTGGATTCCAGGCAGAGACAGTCTACAGTTCCGGCATGAGGCCACTTATCCGTCGGAAATGCGGCGATAAATACTTTGTGTATGAAATCTCTATCCGCTGGGACGGAGCCTCTGAGAAACCGGTAGAAATTGATATCCGGAACTACTATGCACCGGTCACGAGGACGGAAAAAGGCCTTTTGAATGTAAAAGCAAGGGAGCGTGAAGGGGAAATCCGGAATGTGATATCCCTTACCCTGGAAGAGTGGCTGTGGGTGGAACATATGCTGGAAAGCAATATCCGGACCTTTGAAGACCTGTATGCACGGAATCATTACAAGCAGGCATACGAGGCAGAAAAGGAACTCAGGGAAGTACTGAGGAAGGATGGAAAGA
Source organism: Blautia sp. 2227st1_G12_2227SCRN_220401 (assembly GCF_039062885.1). Classification (NCBI taxonomy): domain Bacteria; kingdom Bacillati; phylum Bacillota; class Clostridia; order Lachnospirales; family Lachnospiraceae; genus Blautia; species Blautia sp. 2227st1_G12_2227SCRN_220401. The sequence goes on from NZ_JBCLNI010000035.1 coordinate 28,432, forward strand.
TAGCATCATAACATCATAAGGAATTTGGAACAGGAGGCCTGGAAACAGACCTCCTGGATGTATAATCGGGTTGATTGACATTTCTGCTATGACATGTTACTATGGCGGTGAAAAGGGAACACGGTCGATAGATGGCTGATTAAATATAAAGTTGGATAGAGATTGCCGCTTCATTTACCAGACTGGGGCGGCTGTTTCTATGTCTTGAGGAGCCGCAATCGCGAGATTTGGATATAAGAAAGAAGATGTAATATGGAAGAAAAAAATACAGATGAGCCATTGAGTCATGTATGCCTGAGATATCTGGCAATCATTGTTATAACAGTTGCTGCAATGATTTTCCTGTATACGAAAATCCTGATAAATGCTTATATCCCATCAGATTCCATGGAAAACACTTTGATGACAGGTGACAGACTGATTGGGAACCGTATTGCATACCAGTTTGGAAACAATCCGGAACGGTACGATATCATCATGTTTTATGCTCCGGATGAGCCTGACGAACTGTATATCAAACGGGTCATCGGATTGCCAGGGGAGACTGTGCTTATAAAGGATGGAAAAGTTTATATCAATGGTTCCCATACAGCATTAGATGATTACTTTATACGTGAAGAAATGGAAGAGGAGCCAGAGATGGAATTTCATGTTCCGGAAGATAGTTATTTTATGCTTGGAGATAACCGGAATGAATCGCTGGATTCCAGGTATTGGGACAATCCCTATGTGGCAAGGAGCAGCATTGTAGCAAAAGCATGGTTCAGATACTGGAAGGGATTTAAGATGCTGGATTAAAACAATCCCGTTGAAAAGAAGAAAACAATATAGTATAATACAGGCACAAGGTTTTTCTTCTATATTTTTTCGCACTGCCTTTTGACATTTTTTTCGTAACATCCCTTGTCAAAAACCAGTGCCTCCCGTTTATTCAATCTTCATCCGCTTCCAGCCCAAAAGAAGAAAAATAAACCCAAA
>NZ_JBCLNI010000036.1:0-29096 GCF_039062885.1 Blautia sp. 2227st1_G12_2227SCRN_220401
AAAGAAACAGTAAGCGGTATTCGTGAGAATCCGCATTATCTCGATGTGAGTATGTTTAATCACATTTTGAGTGGCAGGTGATCGATGAAACTGATCCATTTATCAGATCTTCACCTGGGAAAACGTGTCAATGAGTTTTCCATGATCGAAGATCAGAAATATATTTTGAATGAAATCCTGAGGATCATTGATAAAGAAGCACCGGACGGGGTTCTTCTTGCGGGGGATCTTTATGACAGACCGATTCCGTCTGCGGAAGCCGTGCAGCTTTTTGACCGGTTTCTTACGCAGTTGGCAGAAAGGAAGATTCCGGTGTATGCCATCAGCGGAAATCATGACAGTGCGGAAAGGATCGCTTTCGGTTCACAGATCATGAGTAGCAGCGGGATCTGTATGTCCCCGGTATACGATGGAAAAACAGAAAAGTACTGTTTAACGGACAGCTATGGAGAAGTTTGGATCCATCTGCTTCCATTTGTGCGTCCGGCAACTGTGAGGCACGGACTGGAAGGAGAAGAAGAGGTGGATGAGATCCGTACCTACCAGGAGGCAGTGCAGGCGGCAGTTGCACATATGGAGATTGATAAACGTTATCGCAATGTATTGATCGCCCATCAGTTTGTGGTCGGTGCCATGCGCTGCGATTCTGAAGAGATCTCCGTTGGAGGTATCGACCAGGTGGAGGCAGATGTGTTCCGGGATTTTGACTATGTGGCACTTGGCCATATCCACAGTCCTCAGAATGTGGGAAGCGAGCACATCCGCTACTGCGGAACTCCTTTGAAATATTCTTTTTCCGAGGCAGGACAGCAGAAATCTGTGACAGTTGTGGAGCTTTTGGAAAAAGGAAATCTCAGGATCAGGGAGATTCCGCTGAAGCCTCTTCGGGATATGCGAAAACTGAAAGGCACATACATGGAGATCACATCACTGTCCAGTTATCAGGACACAAACACAGAGGATTATGTGCAGATCACGCTGACAGATGAAGAAGATATCGTAGATGGAATGCAGAAGCTCCGTACTGTTTATCCGAATCTGATGAGGCTGGAATATGATAACCGACGCACAAGAGAAAACCAGGAGATCGCAGGTACAGAAACGGTGAAAAGGAAATCCGAGCTGGAATATTTTGAGGAATTTTTTGAACTGCAGAATAACCAGCCCATGAATGAAGAACAGCGGAAATATTCCGAAGATCTGATCCGTAAGATCCAGGAGGTGAAACAATGAGACCGGAAAAACTGACCATCAGTGCCTTCGGGCCCTATGCAGACAAAACAGAGATTGATTTTTCAAAGCTTGGAGAGGGCGGTCTCTACCTGATCACCGGTGACACCGGAGCGGGAAAAACTACGATCTTTGATGCGATCACCTTTGCGTTATATGGAAGAGCCAGTGGAGAGGTAAGAGATCCGGCCATGTTTCGGAGCAAATATGCAGAGCCTTCCACAGAGACCTTTGTGGAGCTTGTTTTTTCCTATCAGGGGAAAAATTATCACGTGCGCCGGAGTCCGGAATATATGGCTCCGAAAAAAAGAGGCACCGGACAGACTCTTAGAAAAGCTGAAGCACAGCTGATCTATCCGGATGAACGTCAGCCGGTGACAAAGGCAAAAGATGTTACTGCGGCAGTGGAACAGCTTCTGGGACTGAGTTATGATCAGTTCACACAGATCGCAATGATCGCCCAAGGGGATTTCCAGAAATTACTTCTGGCAGGAACTACACAGAGAGGAGAGATCTTCCGACAGCTCTTTCACACAGGACTTTATCAGCAGATTCAGATGAAACTTAAGGATGCGTCAATAGCCAGATATAAGGAATATGATGAAATGCGCCGCAGTATTGCCCAGTATTTGGATGGAGTGAAAACGGAGACTGCTTCATGGCAGGAGGCAGAGGAATTTGACGAACTGAAAAAGATAAAATTCGAGGGAAAACTGGAGCGGAGTCTGGAACTTCTGAAGCAGTTTCTGGAATATGGTGAAGCACAGGAAAAAGAGCTCCGGGAAAAAGAAGACTCGCTTAATCAGGATATACGAAAATCAGAAGAGGCACAAAATCTTGTGGCTCAGAAACGAAATCTGGAGCTGAAAAAGAAAAAAGCGGAAAAAGATCTGGAAGAATTAACACCACTTCTACAGCTTGCAGTAGAAGTGGCGGAAAAATATAAAGATGCAGATCACAGATGTGAAGAGCTTGGAATCAGGATCCGTGAAAAAGAAGAAAAGCTGAAAAAATATCAGGAGCTGGAAAAGCTGAAAAAAGAGCTGGAAACAATCGAAGGAAAGCTTGAAACAGTCAGTGAAAAAAAAGAGAAGGATATTTCCGAAGAGCAGCTTTTGCAGAAAAAAGATGAGGAAGAAAAAAAACGCCTTTCAATACTGGCAGATGCAGGAGAAGAACTACAAAAATACAAGTTTGAGTACGATAAACTGGACAGTGAAAAACGAAGCTATGACAGCTGTCTGCTGACGGAAGAAGAGATCAAAAAAGAACAGAAACAGATAGATGGATGGCAGGAAGAAATCATCCGGAAAGAAACGCAGCAGAAGGAAGAGCTGGAGCAGCAAAAGAAAGACAAGGCGCTGTTGGACAGCGCGGAGCTGGAACTTCAGAAGGCAGAGACGAAAAAGACAGAAGGGCTTCGGAAAAAGAAAGAATTAGAAGGACTGATTGCTCTGGTTAAGGAGTTTCAAGGGGCTTATAATGCCACGAAAGAGCAGCAGGAAAAATATAAGATTTCCATTGAAAAAGTACAAAAGCAGAGAGAAGTTTACCAGAAACTGTTTCAGAGTTTTCTGGACGCGCAGGCAGGGCTCCTGGCGCAGGAACTGAAAGAGGGTTGCCCATGCCCGGTATGTGGTTCTTTCGAGCATCCGCGTCCGGGAATACTTCCCAAAGGACAGGTTGTGGATCAGGAAATCCTGGACAGAGAGAAACAAAAACTGGACAGACTGGAGAATGACGCAAATACGCAGAGTGTGGAAGCAGGAAAACGAAAAGAACGCCAGAAAACATTATGGCATCAGATCCAGAGGGAGGCACAAGAGCTTTTACATGAGACGGAATGGAAAAAGCTGATCCCTTTGCTGAAAGAAAAACAGGACCAATGTGAAAAGCAGCTGGCAGACAGCGAGGAAGAGATTCGCATAGCAATAGAACGTAAAAAAAAGAAGAACGAAACAGAAACGTGGATCGAAAAGCTGGAAACAGAGATCGTTCAGTTACAGGAAGAGAAAAATCAATGTGACAGAAAACAGGCCGGTCTTCAGACAAGAGACGTGGAAAACAAAAAGCAGCAGCAGATAACAGCAGAAGAGATCCGAAAACTGATTCAGAAAAGTCTGGTGTCAGGAAATGGAGAAGTGACGGACAACACAGCTGCAGGATTTGAAAGACAGATACAGGATATGCTCAGCTGCCTGTCAGAAAAAGTTCAGGGAAAGGAAAAAGAAGCAAAACAGAAACAGGATCTTGAGAAGCTGATCATAGAAAGAGAAAAGACTCTGAAAGAACTGGGAAGAGTTATCAATGAAGCTGCACAGGACATCGTACGTCTGGAAACAGAGAGGAAGAATAAAGCACAGAAAGTGGATGAGCTGAACGAAGAGATCGGAGAAGGTGGAAAAGAATCTCTGGAACAGGAAATAAAAACACAGAGGAAGCTGTATGAAGAGCTGAAAGAAAGCAGCAGAAGAGCTCAACAGAAATTACAGGAGATCCGGGCGGAAAAGGAAAGAATAACAGCGGTTGTAAAAAACTTTGAGGAGCAGAAAAAAGAAATCGGAGAAGTAGATGAGGATGCGCTCAGAGAGCAGTACAGCCGTTTTAGGGAAGAGAAAACACAGCTTTCGGAAAAACGAAAAGCACTTTTTTCTGTTCAGAAGGGAAATGAGGAAATATATCATAAAGTGCAGGTACGTCAGACGGAAATGACTGCGGCGGAAAAAGAATATGTCTGGATGAAAAATCTTTCGGATACAGCCAATGGAAAACTGAACGGAAAGGCAAAGATCGAGCTGGAAACTTATATCCAGATGGCATATTTTGACCGGATCCTGCGAAGAGCCAATCTCCGTCTTATGACCATGAGTAGCGGTCAGTACGAACTGAAACGCCAGGAGCAGAGCAAAAATCAGAAAGAAAAAGCAGGTCTCGATCTGAATGTCATAGATCACTATAACGGAACAGAACGAAGTGTAAAGACATTGTCCGGTGGGGAATCCTTCCAGGCATCTCTGTCCCTTGCACTGGGCCTGTCTGATGAGATCCAGGCCTGCGCAGGGGGAATCCGGCTGGATTCCATGTTTGTAGATGAAGGATTCGGATCCTTGGATGAGGAATCCCTGGAACAGGCCCTGAAAGCCCTGACAAGTCTGGCCGACGGAAAACGTCTGGTAGGAATTATCTCACATGTGTCAGAACTGAAGGAACGGATCGAAAATAAGATCATCGTCACCAAAAAATGTGGTGGGGATGGTGTGGGAAGCAGTATAAAAATTCAGTGAAAACGGCAGGAAATCTTCCGATAATCATTGGGAGTCATACCAGTTTGCTGCTTGAAAATACGGCTGAAGTAACGAAAATTGGGATATCCTACCATGTGGGATATCTCATTTACGTGATAGGAAGAAGTTTTCAGCAATTCTTTAGCTTTCTGGATACGCAGATCGGTAAGAAGATCCGTAAAATTTTTGCCGGTTGTCTGTTTGATCAGTCTGCTGATATAAGGAGTACTTCGGTTAAATTCATCGGCGATACTGTATAGGCTCAGAGGTTTTTCATAATTTGCGCGGATATATTCAATCAGCTGACTGGTCAGGTAGTTGTTTTTATTAATTTTATCAGTATTCAGAAGGCCTGCAATCTGAAACATCCAGTCCTGAAATATTTCAGTCTTTTTTTCCAGAAGTGAGGAGGTTGAAAAAAGCTCTTTCTGTGTTTTGGTGATCTGACGTACCGAATCTGACAGTTCCGTGGAAGCTGACTGAAAAAAAGAAAGAAAAAGAGTCATAAAACTATACATGAAACTGTTGAACTCATCAGGAGTTTGCCGGGTGAAAAACTGGGAGATCTCATCAAAATGCCTTTGAATCATTGTTTTGTCACCGGAAGACAGGGAATTGAGAAGAACCTGAAAATAGTTGGATTTTTCATACATGACAGCAACGGGGTTGGTTTCCAGATCACGGTAGAGCATGACAAAATGACTGGAATTTTTCAGGGTATTAAAAATTTCTACAGTCTGGCTTCGAAGCAGGGGAATTTCAGACAGATTCTCAGAGTGACTGCTGATGGCTGCGGACATGAGAACGTGATTTTTTTTTAGTTCCCCATGTATGAAATTAGTTATTTTTGTAAGTTGTTTTTCATCAATGTCCGGACATAAGGAATACAAAGCGTTTCCATAAGAAAAAATAAGAGCTCCCGGAATCTGTTCCTGAAGATAATGTTCGGCGATATGCGTAAAGTAATATTCTTTTTCCAGATCTTTTGAAACTGTTGTAGAACATTTGCAGTATAAAAGGTAATAGCTTTTAATATGATCCAGGCGGAGCATGGTGACTTCTTCATGAAAAGAAGAAGAAAGGGAAGTGGTGTTCCTGAAAAGTAACCGTTCAAAAAAATCTTTTTGAAGATTTCTGATATTTTCTTTTAGATAGGATTCATATTTTTTGCGCATGATCGCCTGATTTTTCCGTTCGGTGATAGTATGTATAGCTTTCAATACGGATTCTTTCAGGACGTTTTCGTCTACTGGTTTTAGGATATAATCGAAAACATGGTTTTTAATCGCTGTCTGTGCATACTTGAAATCAGAAAAACCGGTAATCAGTATTACGATCTTATCTGGAAAATTATTATGCACGAAAGAAGAAATATACAGGCCGTCTTTTCCTGGCATACGGATATCCGTAAGAATGATATCTGGTTGCTGAGAGGATATGATCTCCAGTGCTTTTGCTGCATTGTCAGAAGTAAAAATATTCTCTTTTTCTGTAAAAATCTGTGAAATATACATTTTAAGTTTTTCCAGGATGATCTTTTCATCATCAACGATCAGAATTTTCATTTTGTCAGGTCCTCCCTTTGATGTATTTGTGGAATACGGATCGTAACACATACAGAAGTACGGTCTTCCATATTTTCAAGAAGCAGTCCATAGGAATTTCCGAATTGGGACCGTAGCCGCATCTGAATATTTATAAGCCCAATGCTTTTCTGGTCGGAAAAAGAAGTTTGTGATACAGAGTGAATCTTTTCAATTACCTGGTGAGAAAACAGGGGGCCGGTGTTATAGACTTTGATCAGTACATCGTCTTTAAAAGTAAATAATTGAATAGAAAGAAAGCCATTTTCCACAGATTCACTGATACCATGTATGATAGCGTTTTCAACGACCGGCTGTATGATCAGTTTTGGGATATACAGATCTTCCATGGGATCGTTACATTCGATCAGAAAAAGAAGCCGATCCTGGAAACGCATTTTCTGAATATCCAAATATTCTCTTACGTAATTAAGATCTTCTGAAATAGGAAGAAGATCAGGGCCTTTGATGCTCATTCGCATGATATCAGCCAGTTTTGGAACGATATCTGTGATTTGCGCTGTTTTTCCAAGAGATGCCAGGCTTGAGATACAGTCCAGGGTATTGTAAAGAAAATGTGGGTTGATCTGTGCCTGAAGCGTTTTCAGCTCTGCGTTTTTTAGAAGAATCTGTTGTTCCGTGATCTTCTTTCCGGATTCCTGAAGGCGCAGGAGCATATGGTTGTATTCCTTTGTCAGCTCAGAAAATTCGTTGCTGGAAACTGTGTGGATCAGGGCGGTTTCATCGGCAACAGAAGTTTGTTTTAACTTAGTGATAAAAACCTGAAATTCCTGGGATATGGTTCTTGAAATCTGAATAACAGCGAAAACCAGTATCAAGAGAAAAAATATGGAAATAACCAGTAGCTGACGCCATACACGATTGATCGAATGAAATGCGCCGGTTGTGTTGAGAAGCCCTCCGATTTGTAAGAAATCGTTTACAGAATAGCGGATGGCATAAAAATTACTATTCCCCCTGTGGGAGTGATAATTCATATTCATGCTGGCTGTGACGGATGGGGCATAGGGGGAAGTTGTATATACCAGGTCACTATTTTGAAAAAGGGAATAATAACTATATTCAGAATCCTGATGCTCCGTGATCATATCCTCCATAAACCGGATATTGATCTCAGTCAGTAAAATACCGATCTTCTTTTCCGGTTTCTGAATGTCAAAAATATTTTTGGCAGCAGTGATGGTATAAGGTTCCTTTGGAGAATAGTAATAACAGAGAGTTCCCTTTGGTTGTTTTAGATACTCACTGAGCTGCTCCAGTTTTTGCTCCTGTTGTTCCAGGGTGGAATTATAAATAGTCTGATTGGAAATGATCCCATTATCGGTCAGAACAATATAAACCCGTTGAATTTTAGACTGAGCACCTAAAAGATATGTGGAGAAAAGGGTGTTACACTGGGACTGAACTTCTTCCGGACTGAGCTTTTTATCTGCATAGGAATGGATCAGAGACTGAATTTCTGTTCCGTAAAGCAGCAGATCAATGTTGGAGTTCAGTGAGGAAAAATAACTGGCTGTATTTTTTGCGATAGACAGAGTATTCTCTTCATGTTCCAGAAGAATATTGTTACGGGATTCTTTTACATAAATCATATAAAAAGAAGATAATAAAATGATATAACTGAGAATCACAACTGGAAGAACGATGACAAGAATTCGAAATTTTATAGAGTGTTCTTTAAATTTTGCAGTAATAGAAAACAATTCTTACCCCTCCTTTCGGTATTATTATATAATGATGAGTAAAAAAAACCAATACATATTATGAAAAGTGACACATAATGTCAAGAAGTGTGCACTGTTTTGATATTAAAAATTATAATATAATGAGTTCATCAAAAAAGAACGGAGGGTTTACAAATGAAGAGAAGAAAGGTGACAGCGTGCGCAATGGCAGCGCTCATGGCAATGGGGCTTGTTGGAACAGTGATGCCGGTTTACGCAAAAAGTAATCTGAAAAATGTAGACGATGTAGTTGAGATCAAGATGGCAGTGTGGACTTCCGGAGCTGCGGATATTTACAATAAAGCAGCGGAAGGGTTTAATCAGACTCATGATAATATAAAATTATCTGTGGAGATGCAGTCCGGAGATTATAACCAGTATCTTGGAGCAAAGACAGCGGCAAAAGATCTGCCGGATCTTTTTGAAGTAAGTTCTTATTCTCAGGTATATGATTTTGCACAGAACGGGCTGCTGGCAGACGTAAGCGATCATGAGTTTGTGGACAAACTTTATGACAATGCAAAAGAAGCAGTTACTTATGATGGCAAAGTGTGGGGATTTCCACAGATGTATGAATGGTGGGGTGTACTTTATAATAAAGATCTTTTTAAAAAAGCAGGAATTGAAAAAGTGCCGGAAACTTTTGATGAGATGAAAGCAGTCTGTGAAAAACTTCAGGCTGCGAATATTACACCATTTACCGCTATTTATAAAGATAACTGGACAGTAAGTCAGGAATTCTGCTCCTTATTCGGAGGAGTACTTGGTGGAAAAGATAAGATCGACAGCTGGCTGGATTCCATGAATAAGGGAGAAGGGAGCTTTAAGGTGGATGGCGTAGACAGAGTCTTTGATTTTATGGATCTTATGAAAGAAAATTCCGGACAGAATTATATGGATTCGGATGCGGCCACAGGATTTTATGCATTTGCAAACCAGGAAGCAGCAATGATCTTTCTTTCAGATGCGGCAACGATTTCTGTAGGAAGTGTAACACAGGATCTTCCCATCGGATTTTTTGCAGTTCCAGTAAGTGATAACGCAGATGATGCAGAAGTTGTGGCATGTGCAACAGATGCGATCGTGGCCAACGCAAACGGGGAACACTTGGATGAAGCCCTGGAAGTGCTTGATTATATCGGAGATGGCGGGGACTGGCTGAAAACAGTGACCAACAGCTACGGCGGCTTTATGGCTTGCATGGACATTGAAGCAGATGATGAAATTGCAAGTAAGGATTATTATAAAGATCTGAAAGCGTATATGGATGCAGGAAAGGTCAGAAGTACTTTGTGGAATCAGCTTCCAAGCGGAGCAAGCGATGTTCTGGGCGATGATGTTCAGGGATATTTTGCAGGAATAACCGATGAAGATCAGACCCTGGATGCTCTTGATGAAGGATTTAAAAAGCTTGCAGAAGAATAAACACACAGGAAAACAGGCGGACTTTTAAAAGTCCGCCTGCTATATACGGGGGTAGGAAACATGTCGGACATTTTATACAGAAAACAGAAAAAATATTATTTCCTTCTTGTGCTGCCGGCACTGTGTATTTATACTTTTGCGCTGGCAGGACCGTTAATTTTTGGAACGATCCCGAATTCGTTTTTCAGTTGGAATCTGATCAAAGGAACGCATAACTGGATCGGAATAAAAAACTTTGTCGATTTGGTTCATGATAGAGATTTTATACAATCTATGTTTTTGACGTTTAAACTTGCAGTGGTTACGATTGTTCTGACCAATGTACTGGCTTTTTTTATAGCTCTGGCGTTGAATACACATATTTTCGGTAAGCCAGTGATCCGGGCGTTCTTTTTTATTCCGAATATTATCAGTGGAGTTATGATCGCCCTGGCGTGGACATTTATTTTTCAGAAAGTAACGCCAATAATTGGAGAACTTTTACATTCGGAAGCAGTAACAGGGTTTAGCTGGTTCGGGAGTTCAACGGCAGCATTTGCGGCGGTATCAGTGGTTACCGTGTGGCAGGGCCTGGGATTTTTGATGATCCTTTACATCACAGGTTTGCAGTCGATTCCTCTTGATGTGATGGAAGCGGCATGCATTGACGGATGTGTGGGACTGAATCGTATTATAAAAATCCAGCTTCCGCTTCTGATGCCAACGATTACGATCAATCTGTTTGTATCTATTGCAAATGCATTTAAAGCATTTGATATTAACTACGCTTTAACCGGCGGCGGACCTTCAAAAACAACACAGACGATCGCCATGAATATTTATGATGACGCATTTGGAACTTTTAATATGGGGTATGGCTGTGCGAAATCGGTGATCCTGTTTTTGATCATAGCAGCAATTTCCTTGATTCAGCTTAATATTACTAGAAAAAGAGAGGTGCAGTCATAATGACATGGAAAAAGAAAATTGCAGGTACCGCAGCAATGTTTATATTAGGCTTTATTTTTATTTTACCGGTATTGTGGATCGTTATGAATTCAATTAAAACAAGTCCGGAAATTGCGGCTGATTTTCTGGCATTACCAAAGTCTTTATATCTTGATAATTTTAAAAATGCCATGGAAAGCATGAATTTTTTAGTTGCATTAAAAAATTCTGTTGTGATTACATTGGGAGCTATGCTGGGAGGGCTGTTCGTATCGTTTGCCGGTGCTTTCGGAATCTCACATCTTCGTGGGAAAATCTCACAGAATCTGTATCTGTATTTTGTTTTCGGACAGATCGTGCCGTTTCATGCAGTTATGATTCCTATTTCTGTACTTGCTACAAATACCAATCTTACCAATTCCCTTGGAGGAATTATCATTCTTGATATTGGATTCTTCTGTGCGTTTGGAATTCTGACGTTTACGGGATTTTTGAAAAATGTACCTCGGGAGCTGGAAGAAGCAGCCGCAATAGATGGATGTGGAGTTTTTCGAATTATGACGCAGATCGTATTTCCACTTGTTAAACCAGCAACGGTTACCATTGGTGTATTGTTTTTTATGTGGTCCTGGAATGACTTTCTGCTTCCCAGTATTCTCATTGGAGACAGTGAACTGAGACCGCTGACGGTAAATCTTTTCATGTTCAGAAGTGCTACCAGCACACAGTGGAATCTGTTTATTGCAGGACTTACCTTGTGTATTATTCCCACAATTATCCTTTACATCTGTGCACAAAAATATATTACAAGCGGACTGACAATGGGAGCTGTAAAATAAAGGAGGAATGAAGATGCAGTTATTCAGGATCATTCCGTTGGAAAAAGATCTGTGGGCGATCAATGAAATAGATAAGACGGTTATGTATGTGATAAATGGAACAGAAAGAGCTCTTCTTCTGGATACGGGACTGGGACTTACCGATTTAAAAGAAGAAGTTTTGAAACTTTGTGGAGAAAAATCTCTGATTGTTGTAAATACTCATGCTCATGTGGATCATAATTCAGGAAATTATCAATTTGAAGAAGTATGTGTGGGAAGGTATGACGAACCTTTTTCCCATCAGATCGTAGACCAGGAGCTGAGAGAAATGTCTGAGCTCATGTTCTTTGAAATTCCTGAAAAAGAGGGATTTTCGTTTGAAATGTGGAATCCCGGACCGGCAAGAAAAATCTGTACAGTCAGGGATGGGGATATCTTTGATCTGGGAGATAAAAAACTTAAAGTTCTGGAAGTTCCCAGTCATACCCTGGGGTGTATTGCATTGTTTGAGGAGAAGAAAGGATGGCTTTTTACAGGAGATATCATGCTCACCTGGGAAGTGTGGGGACATTTGAATCCTGGAAAAAGTCCGCTTGCCCCATCTGCTTCTTTGCGTGTATACTATGAAAGCCTTTTAAAATTGAAGAAAATCAGAAAAAAAGTAAGCAGCGTTTTTCCTGCTCATGTCTGCGAAAAAGAAAAAGACTGTTATAAAAAGTATGCGTTATCTCCGGAAATTATAAATATATATTGTGACGGAATTGAGAAAATATTTTCAGGAGAACAGAAAGGTGAACCTTATTTTCATATGGTCGAAAACGGAAGTGTTGTGAAATTTACAACAGGTGGTATTGTCTATCAGAAAGATAGGATGAATTAAATAGGAAAATATCGGCAAGTTGATTGATTATAGATTCCCTCAAAAAAATCCCCTGTACGGTTCGGCGTTTGTACGTAGATCCGGCACAGGGGATTTTGGTGTTTATAAGATCAGACTTTCTGATATTCTTTCTTTTTCTCAGCCTTGGCTTCGCAGGTAAGCTCAACACCAAGCTTACGGAAGCTGATCACATCCACATCGGAAAGCATTACGGAAGTATGAGCCTGGCATCCACGGAGATTCGGGATCTGTTCCAGGGCAAGGCGTGCGGCATCGCTGGTTGCGGCACTCATGGAAAGGGCGATCAGGATCTCATCAATGTGAAGACGTGGATTTCTGCTTCCCAGATATTTGGTCTTCAGCTGCTGGATCGGATGGATGGCATCCGGGGAGATCACATGAAGCTCGTGATCGATTCCTGCCAGCTCTTTCAGGGCATTGAGAAGAAGAGCAGCGGATGCGCCGAGAAGATCGGAGGTTTTTCCGCATACGATCTTTCCGTCAGGAAGTTCCATAGCGGCGGCAGGGCCATTGGTTGCTTTTTCTTTTTCGAGGGCAGCCGGAACAACCTTACGGTCAGTGATCTCTGCATGAGCCTGCTGGAGAAGAAGCTCGATCTTACGTACCTCATTCTCTGTGCCGGAGCCGGAAACCAGAGCGTTCATGCTCTTATAATAACGGCGGATGATCTCCTGGCGGGAAGCCTCCTGGCATACTTCATCGTCAACGATGCAGTTACCTGCCATGTTGACCCCCATATCTGTCGGAGATTTATAAGGGCAGCTGCCCATGATCTTCTCAAACATGGCCTGTACAACAGGGAAAACTTCTACGTCACGGTTGTAGTTGACGGTAGTTTTGCCGTAAGCCTCCAGATGGAACGGGTCGATCATGTTGACATCGTTCAGATCTGCAGTGGCAGCTTCGTAGGCAAGGTTTACCGGATGTTTCAGAGGAAGGTTCCAGATTGGGAAGGTCTCAAATTTTGCATAGCCGGCTTTTACTCCTCGTTTGTATTCGTGGTAAAGCTGGGAAAGGCAGGTTGCCATCTTTCCACTTCCTGGTCCCGGTGCTGTGATCACGACTAGAGGTCTGGTAGTTTCAATATAATCATTCTTTCCATAACCCTCGTCACTTACAATAAAGGAAGTGTTGCTTGGATAGCCGGGGATCAGGTAAAGCTTGTAGACACGGATTCCCAGTTTCTCCAGACGTTTTTTGAAGAGATCGGCGCTTTCCTGACCGGAGTACTGTGTGATGCATACGCTTCCCACGTACAGGCCACGGCTTGTAAACTCATCCATAAGACGGAGAACATCTTCGTCATAGGTGATCCCAAGATCGCCACGTACTTTATTCTTGTCAATGTCATTGGCACTGATAACAATAACGATCTCCGCCTGATCAGAAAGCTGCATCAGCATACGGAGCTTGCTGTCCGGTTCAAAACCCGGAAGAACACGGGATGCATGGTAGTCGTCAAACAGTTTGCCGCCGAATTCAAGATAAAGTTTGTTGCCGAACTGACCGATTCTTTCACGGATGTGTTCTGACTGCATTTTCAGATATTTGTCATTATCAAAACCTATTTTCATTTGTCTGATTTCCTCTCCTCTTTAATTTTCCAAATCACTGGGAACAGTATACTACAACTTTACGTTCACTGGCAATATCCAATGCGGTGTTTTTTCGATGGTATTTTTGTAATCTCGCAGTTGATTTATATGGTTTTTCTCTTTATAATAAAGAAATGACAAGAGGAGGAAAAAAATGAATAATCAACTGAATAATGATCAGGACGGGAAGCGACCTGACAACAAAGATCCCAGGCAGGGATCAGGTAAAAATCATCAGTCGATTCTGGCTTTTCTGATATGCCTCCTGGTCACACTGGTGTGCTTCGCGTTGTTTACCAATATGCTGAAGGATAACAGCAGTGAGATCTCCTATGATAAATTTATCGATATGGTGGATAAGGACCAGGTTAAGGAAGTAACGATCCAGTCCAGTACATTGACGATCGTACCCAAGAAAAAGAATTCCAAGTACGAGGATATGAGCTATTACACCACGAAGACCGAAGACAGTACAGCACTTACCAAGAGACTGGAAAGAAAGGGAATCAAGTTTGAGACCGATCCGCCGGATGTTTTTGGTGAATTTGTTGCAATGATCCTGAGCGTGGTTCTGCCGACACTGCTTCTGTTCGGACTTCTGATGTTCTCCATGCGCCGCATGAACAAAGGCGGCGGGATCATGGGCATGGGCGTAGGCAAGAGCAAAGCCAAGGCATATGTGCAGCAGGAAACGGGCGTTTCCTTTAAGGATGTGGCAGGTCAGGATGAAGCCAAGGAATCTCTCCAGGAAGTTGTGGATTTTCTTCACAACCCCGGAAAATACACAGCCATCGGAGCCAAGCTGCCTAAGGGCGCACTTCTTGTAGGCCCTCCGGGAACCGGTAAGACATTACTTGCCAAGGCAGTTGCAGGTGAAGCGCAGGTACCGTTCTTCTCTCTTTCCGGCTCGGAATTTGTGGAGATGTTTGTGGGCGTGGGTGCCTCACGTGTCCGTGACCTTTTCGAGGAAGCCAAGAAGAATGCTCCGTGTATCGTATTTATCGATGAGATCGATGCCATTGGTAAAAGCCGTGATTCCCGCTATGGCGGCGGAAATGATGAGCGTGAGCAGACATTGAACCAGCTGCTTGCGGAGATGGATGGCTTTGATACATCCAAGGGACTTCTGATCCTTGCTGCGACCAACAGACCGGAGGTTCTTGATCCGGCTCTTCTCCGTCCGGGACGTTTTGACAGACGTGTGATCGTTGACAGACCGGATCTTAAAGGAAGGGTGGATATCTTGAAGGTACATGCCAAGAACGTACTTCTGGATGACACCGTTGATTTTGAAGCTATTGCACTTGCAACTTCCGGTGCGGTAGGCTCTGATCTTGCTAATATGATCAATGAGGCTGCGATCCTTGCAGTCAAGAAGGGACGTAAAGCTGTATCACAGAAGGACCTGGAAGAATCCGTAGAAGTAGTTCTGGTGGGAAAAGAGAAGAAGGACCGTATCTTAAGCAAACAGGAACGCCGGATCGTATCCTACCATGAAGTCGGACACGCACTGGTAAATGCACTCCAGAAGGATGCGGAGCCTGTACAGAAGATCACCATCGTACCCCGTACCATGGGAGCACTGGGTTACGTTATGCAGGTACCTGAGGAAGAAAAATATCTCAACACCAAGAAAGAACTGAAAGCTATGCTGGTAGGCTATCTTGGCGGACGTGCTGCTGAGGAGATCGTTTTTGACACAGTCACTACAGGTGCTGCCAATGATATTGAGCAGGCTACCAAGGTGGCCAGAGCCATGATCACACAGTATGGTATGTCTGAGAAGTTCGGACTGATGGGACTTGCTACACAGGAGAATCAGTATCTCAGCGGAAGAGCAGTTTTAAACTGTGGTGATGATACCGCAACAGAGATCGATCATGAGGTGATGAAGCTTCTCCACCATTCCTATGAGGAAGCCAAGAGGATCCTTGGAAGTCACAGAACAGAGATGGATAAGATCGCGGAATATCTGATCCGCAAGGAAACCATTACAGGTAAAGAGTTCATGAAGATCCTCCGTGCAGTTCAGCAGGGCCTGGATATCCCGGAGGATCTGGATGATCTGGTACTTTCCGAGGATGAAAAAGAAGTGTCCAATAAACAGGACATTGAAACGATTGTAGAAAATAACGAGACTGCAAAAAGTACGGAATCGGTTCAGTTCAGACCGGAGATATCCGGACAGGAACTGACAGAGGATATGCAGGCACCGGAGAAAACAGAAGAATCTGCTCAGACAACAGATGCTGATCATACAGAAACAGAAGAAAAGCCGGGATCACAGGCATAAAACAGATCATAAGAAAACCGGGAGAAATCCCGGTTTTCTTATTACTGTAATAGTAAAACAGGAGAATAAAGTATGTTCATAATCGAGGAAGAATTAAAGAAGCTTCCGGCAAAACCGGGAGTTTATATCATGCATGGCGAGAAAGACGAGATCATCTATGTGGGAAAAGCCATAAGCCTTAAGAATCGTGTGCGCCAGTATTTCCAGAGCAGTCGTAATAAAGGTGCCAAGATTGAACGGATGGTTACACATATTACGAGATTTGAGTACATTATTACGGATTCGGAGCTGGAAGCCCTTGTGCTGGAGTGTAATCTTATCAAGGAACATCGTCCGAAATATAATACCATGCTCAAAGATGACAAGAGCTATCCGTTTATTAAGGTGACAGTTCATGAGCCATACCCGAGAGTGCTTTTTGCCAGGAGAATGAAAAAGGACAAGGCAAAATATTTTGGTCCCTATACAAGCGGCGGAGCAGTAAAGGACGTGATCGAACTGGTGCGAAAGCTGTATCAGGTGCGCTCCTGCAACCGCAGTCTTCCGAGAGATACCGGAAAGGACCGGCCCTGTCTGTACTATCATATGAAACAGTGCAAGGCACCCTGCCAGGGATATATCAGCCAGGAAGAATACCGGAAGAATATCAATAAGGTGATCAAATTTCTGAATGGAGATTTTCAGGACGCCATTAGTGAGCTGATGGAAAAAATGCAGAAAGCTTCGGAGGAAATGCGCTACGAAGATGCTATGGAATACCGGGACCTGATCAGCAGTATCCGGAAGATCGGGGAACGGCAGAAGATCACCGGCTACGGGCAGGAGGACAGGGACATCATTGCAGTAGCCATGGATGACAGTGAAGACCTCAGGGATCAGGATGCGGTTGTCCAGGTGTTTTTTATCCGGGATGGCAGGCTGATCGGCAGAGATCATTTTTATCTCCGTGTGGCAAAGGGCGATACAAAGGCGCAGGTCCTTTCCAGCTTTCTGAAACAGTTTTATGCGGGAACGCCATTTATCCCATCTGAGATCATGCTGCAAAGTGAGATTGAAGATGCAGATATCATCGAGGAGTGGCTGTCAGGAAGGAGAAAGCAGAAGGTACACATTCGGGTCCCGAAGAAGGGAACCAAGGAAAAGCTGGTAGAACTTGCCCTGGAAAATGCCCGTATGGTACTTGCCAAGGACAGAGAACGGATCAGGCGGGAGGAAGGACGAACCATCGGAGCTGTTCACGAGGTGGAAGAATGGCTGGGCTTGAAAAATGTGGTGCGCATGGAAGCCTATGATATTTCAAATATCAGTGGCTTTGAGTCTGTGGGATCCATGGTAGTCTATGAAAAAGGACGTCCCAAACGCAGTGATTACCGTAAGTTCAAGATCAAATGGGTACAGGGACCCAACGATTATGCCAGCATGGAAGAGGTTCTGACCCGAAGGTTCACTCATGAGAGTAACGGAGAATTTGACAGCTTTGCAAGGCTTCCGGATCTGATCCTGATGGATGGTGGAAGAGGGCAGGTAAATATCGCTCTGAAGGTGTTGAATGAGCTTGGGATAAGCATCCCGGTCTGCGGTATGGTCAAGGATGATCATCATCGGACGAGAGGCCTGTATTTCAACAATGTGGAGATTCCTATTGACACATCCGGCGAAGGCTTCCGTCTGATCACCAGGATCCAGGATGAAGCCCATCGGTTTGCCATTGAATACCATCGTTCCCTCAGGAGCAGGGAACAGGTCCATTCTATCCTGGATGATATCCCGGGGATCGGTGATACCAGGAGGAAAGCCCTTCTGCGTAAATTTAAATCTGTGGAAAATATCCGGGATGCATCGGAGAAAGAACTGGCACAGACAGAGAGCATGAATGCCAGAAGCGCCCGTCAGGTCTATGAATTTTTTCATAAATCCTGATGCTGCATTGCAGTTTCAGCAGTGATTGTGTATAATTAAAAATAAGGTGTCTCACGCCTCGGTAAAACGGCAGTGAGAATGCAAACTTTCAGCGAAAAGGAGACAAAAGTATGAAGGGTGTACAGTTGACAAAGATGGTACAGGAACTGGAGCTTAATAATCTGACTCCGGAGATCGACCTGTCAGGCATCGTGATCAAGACTGCGGAGATCAACAGACCTGCGCTTCAGCTTACCGGATATCTGGAGCATTTTGCCAATGAACGAGTTCAGATCATCGGATATGTAGAGTATACGTATCTGATGCAGCTTAATGAGGAGGAGAGACGTTTTAAATATGAACGTTTCATTTCCAGCAAGATCCCATGTGTTATTTTCAGTACCATGACTCGTCCGTCTCAGGACATGATCGATCTGGCTGTTAAATATAATGTTCCGACATTCGTGACAGAAAGAACAACTTCCAGTTTTATGGCAGAGATCATCCGTTGGCTGGGCGTGCAGCTTGCACCATGTATTTCTATTCATGGTGTGCTGGTTGATGTTTACGGCGAGGGAATCCTGATCACAGGTGAGAGCGGTATCGGTAAGAGTGAGGCAGCCCTGGAGCTGATCAAGAGAGGTCATCGTCTTGTCAGTGATGATGTTGTTGAGATCCGTAAGGTCAGTGACGTAACACTGGTGGGATCTGCGCCGGATATCACACGTCACTTTATCGAACTTCGTGGTATCGGTATCATCGATGTAAAAACACTGTTCGGTGTTGAGAGCGTTAAGGATACCCAGTCTATCGATCTCGTGATCAAGCTTGAGGAGTGGGACAGAGACAAGGAATACGATCGTCTTGGACTGCATGAGGAGTATACAGAGTACCTTGGAAATAAGGTAGTATGCCATTCTTTTCCGATCCGTCCGGGCCGTAACCTGGCGATCATCGTTGAGGCAGCGGCTGTCAATCACAGACAGAAGAAGATGGGATACAATGCGGCAGAGGCTCTGTACAAGCGTGTACAGGCAAATCTTGCGAAAAAAAGAGAAAATCCGGATGACGAAGAATAAGAGAGGGTAAGAAATGGGAACATATTGTTTTGGAATCGATGTAGGTGGAACAACTGTAAAATGCGGACTTTTCCGTACGGATGGTACTCTTGTTGAGAAATGGGAGATTCCAACCCGTAAAGAAAACAATGGAGATCAGATCCTTCCTGATGTGGCAGCAGCAGTAAATGCCAAGATGGAAGAAAAGGGTATCTCCAAAGAGGAGGTGGAAGGCGTCGGGATCGGTGTTCCGGGACCGGTAAACTCCAAAGGCGAAGTATCACGTGCAGTAAATCTCTTCTGGGGATATAAGAACGTTGTGGGAGAGATGGAAGAACTTACAGGTCTTCATGCGGAAGCTGGAAATGACGCCAATGTAGCGGCATTGGGAGAGGCATGGAAGGGTGCTGCAGCAGGCTCCTCCGATGTGATCATGGTCACACTTGGAACAGGTGTAGGCGGTGGTATCATTGTTGATGGAAAGATCGTGACCGGACATCACGGAGCTGGCGGTGAGATCGGACATGCCAATGTGGATCATCATGAAACAGAATCCTGCAACTGCGGAAACAGGGGCTGTCTGGAACAGTATGCTTCTGCGACCGGAATTGTCCGCATGGCAAAAAA
Organism: Blautia sp. 2227st1_G12_2227SCRN_220401; assembly: GCF_039062885.1. Taxonomy (NCBI): domain Bacteria; kingdom Bacillati; phylum Bacillota; class Clostridia; order Lachnospirales; family Lachnospiraceae; genus Blautia; species Blautia sp. 2227st1_G12_2227SCRN_220401. The sequence continues at coordinate 19,389 of NZ_JBCLNI010000036.1, forward strand.
AGAGCTTGCAGCTTCCGGTGAGAACAGTGTTCTCAGAGATGCCGAAGAGATTTCAGCAAAAGCAGTTCTGGACGCATTTAAGGAGAATGATCCGGTAGCTGTAGCAACCATGGAAAAGGTCGGAGAGCAGCTGGGTGGTGCTCTTGCCATTATTTGCTGTGTGACAGATCCGGAGACCATTGTTATCGGCGGAGGAGTTTCCAAGGCCGGACAGCCGCTTATTGACTGTATCCGGAAATATTACAGAGAGTATGCTTTTGAATCCTGCAAGGATACTCCTATCGTGATCGCGACACTTGGCAATGATGCAGGAATCTACGGTGCAGCCAAGATGGTACTTTAACCGAACCAGGGAAGTACCCTGCTTCAATTGCGAAAAGTAATAAGCGGTGGGTGGGACTTGCCTGAACTGATAAACTGCGAGACAGTAAGAAGTTATTAAAAGTAAAAAAAGTGGTTTCCATATTTCAGGAAACCACTTTTTTTATATGTTGTTTATGAAAGATACCTATAATGGAGATCATTCATAATATTCTACCGGATCTTCGCCGGTGTCATCGCCACCGGTATCATTGCTGTTATCATAGCTGCCGTCATCACCACCGGTGTTGTCGTCTGTTCCGGAATTGTCAGTATCATCACCGGTATTATCGGAACCGTCATCGGAATTGTCAGTATTGTCAGTGTCGGTGCTGTCAGTACTGTCCGGAGCTGCGCTTGGAATCGCTTCAGCTGCTGCATCGGTATCGGCGTCCGTATCTTCGTTATAATAATAGTCCTCTTCATCGTAATCGCTGCTGCCGTAGAAATGCTGATCACAGTATTCGGTGGGAAGACTGGAGATATCAAAATACTCTGTGATAGTCGGGCATCCGGATCTGGGAAGAAGACCGGTTTCTGCGCAGACACTGGCTTTTTCCACACTGGAAGGCATATCGAAATCTCTGTCCTCCAGGCCCTCGTGGATACGGGTCATAACCTTTTTCCAGAGATTTTTGTGGAAGTTACGGGCATCTTCCGGAATTTTTTCGTTGTTGTCATAGCCGGACCATACTGCACAGGTGTAGTACGGTGTGTAGCCTACGAACCACAGGTCATTGTAGTCCTCTGTAGTACCTGTTTTTCCGGCTACAGTCATATTGTCCAGCTGGCAGGCGGTACCGGTACCTTTTTTTACAACGTCTTCCATGGCGCTTGTAAGAAGATAAGCGGTACTGTCTTTGATCACAGATCTGGAAACGGAGGAGTTCTCGATCAGAACATTTCCGTCATGATCAAGGATCTGTGTATAATAGATCGGTTTGATATAGTTCCCGCCATTAGCAATGGCTGCATATGCAGCACAAAGTTCCACGTTCTTGACACCTTTGGTGATACCGCCAAGAGCAGTAGCCAGGTTGGCGTCACTCCAGATATTTCCGTTGGCATCTTTATCTGCCTCAGTTCCGTGAGCTAGTGTGGTGAAACCGAAATCATCCAGATATTTAAGGCCGAGAGCCGGGGTAACCTGCTCCAGGCATTTAACAGCTACAACGTTGATAGAATTCTGGATCGCTTTGCGGATGGTGGTCTCGCCGCCGTAGCTTCTTGAGGCGTTGTTGACAGGAGATCCGTCCGGGTATTCGTAAGGCTCATCCATAAAGGTTGTAGCAAGGGTATCGCCTTTTTCGTTCAGCGCCGGTGCATAGGTGGAAACGATCTTAAAGGTAGAACCAGGCTGTCTGGTCGTATCAGTGGCACGGTTCAGAGTCAGGCTGGCTGTTTTTTCACCACGGCCTCCGATCAGGGCTTTTACGTAACCGGTATGCTGGTCAATGACAGTCATGGAAGACTGTGGCTGTGGCGCAAAGTTTACACGCTCAGATACTACGGTGCTTCCGTCTGCCAGGATGTTAGCCTTGTATTGATCCACATACTGCTGACCTTCTTCAGGAGAATCAAAGAGAAGATCAAATTCCGGATCCTGATCACGGAAATACAGCTGCAGCATTTCTTTGCTGTAGTTTGTCTGTTTTCCATCCGGGCTTTGTACAGTCAGTGCATAATCCAGTTCATACTGAACATTGGCCGGATAGTTATCAGGGTTTGCATATTCCTCATCAAGGATCTGCTGCATGTTGGAATCCAGGGTTGTCATGATCTTCAGACCACCGCTGTAAAGAAGATTGGTAGCCTGTGTCTTGGTATATCCTTTAATGTTCATCAGGTCGCTGATGACCTGATTGGTAACCTCATCTTCGAAATACGTGTAAACAGTACTTTCTTCTTCGGTGTTCTCAAGCTGTGCGGCCTGGATACGGGAATAAACGTCATCATTCAGTGCTGCATTATATTCATCCTGTGAGATGTAATTCTGATCCAGCATGTGATCCAGGACTTCCTTACGTCTCTTGGAGTTTGCTTTTGGATTGGTGATCGGATTGAATTTGGTAGGGTTCTGTGTGATGCCGGCAAGGGTGGCACATTCAGAAAGATTCAGATCCCATACGTCTTTGTTAAAGTATTTTTTGGAAGCGGCCTGTACACCGTAGGAACCTGCACCCAGGTTAATGGTATTCAGGTAATTCTCAAGAATTACATTTTTGTCATATTTTTTTTCAATCTGTACAGCAAGGTACTGCTCCTGGAACTTACGTGTGAAACGTTCCAGCTGTGTGGATTCGTTGGTCCAGTCAGTGAAAACATTATTCTTCAGAAGCTGCTGTGTGATGGTACTGGCACCCTCGGAAAAGTTACCGGTGGTGATCGCCTTCATTCCGGCACGTGCGATACCGCGGACATCAATACCGTTATGTTCATAAAAACGCTCATCCTCAATGGCTACCACTGCATGCTGCAGACTGACCGGGATCTGGTCCAGGGAGACCGGAAGACGGTTGGATGTAGGGGCTGAAAGCTGTCGGATCTGTGTTCCCTGGTCATCATACAGGAAGGTTGCATATCCGAGAGGTGAAATATCCACATCGTTGACGTCAGGTGCTCCGGCGATCACGCCCCGGAAGAAGCCGATACCAAGGCAGACAACCATGACGCAGACTGCGATCAGAGCTGTAAATAAAACCCGGATAAACGAAACATGTGCTCTTTTTTCCAGCATGGAAGTACGGGAGATCAGAGCATTCCGCTTCTTGGAAGTGGATCTTTTTCCGTAGTTCATAATATTCCTCCTTTATAATCCGTTTCATTATAACAAATATGAGATGCCAAATAAAGCCTTAAAAAAAATTTCACAATTCATGATATCTTATACATTGTGCAATGAAGATAATTATTATACAATAAAGAAAACTCTGCCTGAAACAGAGGGTTGGATATAGATAACGGAGGCGTAAACCATGCTGGAACATTATAAAACCATATACGAAGGCGGCGAAGGCGAACTTGTGGAAAAAAAATCCCGTTTCATCGCAACCGTCCGTCCTGTGGAAACAGAAGAAGAGGCCCTTGCCTTTATCGAAGAAATGAAAAAAAAATACTGGGATGCACGTCATAACTGCTATGTATATTCCGTAGGGATGAACCGGGAAGCCACCCGCTGCAGTGATGACGGAGAACCATCCGGAACAGCCGGAAGGCCTATGCTGGATGTGCTTCTGGGAGCCGGGATCTATAATGCGGCCATTGTGGTGACCAGATATTTTGGAGGTGTCCTTCTTGGGACAGGAGGGCTTGTGCGGGCATATTCCGGTGCAGTCCAGGCTGGACTGGCGGCAAGTACCGTCATTGAGAAGCATCATGGAATCTCTCTTCAGGTGACGACGGATTATACAGGGATCGGAAAGATCCAGTATATCGCAGGAGAAAGAAGTTTGCCGATCCTGGATTCCGAATATACCGACAAGGTTGTCCTGAAGCTTCTTGTGCCGGATGATCAGGTCGAAGAGGTGAAGAAGGCGATCACAGAAGGAACAAACGGAAGAGCCGGACTTGAGAAGGATGCAGAACTGTATTTTGCGAAAGTAAACGGAGAAGTGAAGACCTTCGAAAAGTAAAAGAAAAGAGAATGTCAGTATAAAAATACCCCGGGAAGAGGGCAGATGATCTGTGTTACAGTCTGCTCTTCGCGGGGCTTTTTTATTTCAGAAAATTATTCCTGTTAGCATTTCTCCGGTTCCGGATAATCCACACCAAAGGTATCAACAGTCATGGAGCTGATCTTCTGCTCGTCAAGAGGACGGTCACTGTAGTCCGTGTCTGTCTCTGCGATAGCATTTACAACATCCATGCCCTCAATGATCTGACCGAATGCAGCATAGCTTCCGTCAAGATGCGGAGCAGCCTTGTGCATGATAAAGAACTGGCTTCCGGCAGAGTTCGGATTCATGGCTCTTGCCATGGAGAGAACACCTGGTGTATGCTTCAGGTCGTTTTTGAAACGGTTCTGGGAGAACTCACCCTTGATGCTGTATCCCGGGCCACCCATACCGGTTCCGTCCGGGCATCCGCCCTGGATCATAAAGCCGTTGATGACACGGTGGAAGATCAGGCCGTCATAAAAGCCTTTTTTTACAAGGCTGATGAAGTTATTTACTGTGTTCGGGGCAACTTCCGGATATAATTCCGCTTTCATTACATCGCCATTATCCATTGTGATGGTAACGATAGGATTTGCCATAGTTTTCGCACTCCTTTTCAAAAAGTATTGTATTTCGCTGTTCGCTCTATTATAATATGCAAAGAATAATTGTGCAAGAAAAAGGTGGAAAATATGGTCATAGAAACGCATGATCCTGAGGAAACATTCGAGGTCGGAAGGACGATCGGAATGAATGCGAAGCCGGGACAGATCTACACACTGACAGGCGATCTGGGAGTTGGAAAAACCGTGTTCACACAGGGAGTGGCAGCAGGTCTTGGAATTACAGAACCTGTAAACAGCCCTACGTTTACCATTATCCAGGAATATGAAGACGGACGTCTGCCATTTTATCATTTTGATGTATATCGTATCGGGGATCTGGAAGAAATGGAAGAGATCGGATACGATGATTATTTTTTCGGGCAGGGAATCTGTCTGATCGAATGGGCGGAACTCATTGAGGAGATCCTGCCGGAAAAAAGGATTGAAGTTACCATTGAAAAAGATCTTGAGAAGGGCTTTGAATACAGAAAGATCACCATTGAGGAGAGAGGAGAAAAGACAGAATGAGAGTTTTGGCACTGGACAGTTCCGGAATCGTGGCATCCGTAGCCGTTGTGGAGGACGATATACTGGTAGCGGAATATACAGTTAATTATAAGAAAACACATTCCCAGACTCTTCTTCCCATGCTGGATGAGATCGTGAAGATGACAGAGCTGGATCTGAAGACGATTGACGCTATTGCGGTAGCCAAGGGACCGGGCTCTTTTACCGGACTCCGTATTGGCTCTGCCACAGCCAAGGGACTTGGACTTGCCCTTGACAAACCCCTGGTCGGGATTCCGACTGTGGAGGCACTGGCCTATAATCTCTATGATGTAAACGGACTGATCTGTCCGATCATGGATGCCAGAAGAAAGCAGGTTTATACGGGAATCTATCGTTACGAGGATCACAGGCTCATGACGGTAAAGGATCAGATGGCAGTGGGAATTGAGGAGTTTCTTTCCATGCTGAATGAGATGGGAGAAGCCGTAACATTCCTCGGAGACGGAGTCCCGGTATTTAAAGATATCATCGCAGATAAGCTTACTGTACCGTTTTCTTTTGCACCGGCCCATCTTTCCAGACAGAGAGCAGGTGCTGTAGGTGCACTTGGTGTCCTTTATTATAAAGAAGGCAGAACCGAGACAGCGGCTGAGCACAAACCGGATTATCTCCGTGTTTCACAGGCTGAGCGGGAGCGTGCCCAGAAACTGAAAAAAGGATCAGAAGGGGAAAACGCATGATCTTAAGAGAAATGCTTGTGGATGATCTGGATCAGGTTATGGAGATCGAAGAGGAACTTTTTTCAGTCCCCTGGACAAAAGAGGGATTTCTGACATTTCTTATGAAAGAGAACGGGATGTTTCTTGTTGTGGAAGAAAAGGGCCGGATCCTGGGATATTGTGGTCTTCTTACGGTGCTGGATGAGGGGGATGTGACCAATGTGGCTGTCCGCAGAGACCGTCAGAGAGAGGGAATCGGAAATTTCCTTATGGAAAGTATGATCCGTCTGGCAGAAGAGCGTGGGATCACCATGATTCATCTGGAGGTCCGGGCAGGAAATGAGACTGCGATCCGGCTTTATGAACGTCAGGGATTTGTGCGAGATGGCCTGCGAAAGGGATACTATACAGATCCCACAGAGGATGCTGTTCTTATGACACGCACCACAGTTTCTGAATAGGCTTACCCGGGAGAGGTACTTGTCTGTACGGGATAAGTATGCTAAACTTTGCCACAGAACAGGAAAAGAGGAAAAATATGTTAGATGTTTGTTTACTTGGCTGCGGAGGAATGATGCCGCTGCCACGCAGATGGCTTACCGCACTGATGACCCGTTATAACGGCAGCAGTCTGATGATCGATTGCGGGGAAGGCACTCAGGTGGCCATTAAAGAAAAGGGCTGGAGCTTCAAGCCTATTGATGTGATCTGTTTTACCCATTATCATGGGGATCATATCAGCGGACTTCCGGGACTCCTTTTGACTATGGGAAATGCAGACCGCACAGAACCGCTGACTCTGGTAGGCCCAAGAGGACTGGAACGTGTGGTAAGCGCACTTCGTGTGATCGCACCGGAGCTGCCCTTTGAAATTAAATTTATCGAGATCACGAAACCGGAGGAAGTTCTGGAACTGAATGGGTACCGGATCACTGCATTTCGGGTGAACCATAATGTTACCTGCTATGGCTATACCCTTGAGATCCTGCGCCAGGGAAAATTTTCTCCTGATAGTGCCAGAGAGCATGAGATCCCGCTGAAATTCTGGAATCCGCTGCAGAAGGGACAGACTGTGGAGGATGAAGGAAGGATCTACACACCGGATATGGTGCTTGGTCCGCCAAGAAAAGGGATCAAGCTTACCTATACCACAGATACCAGACCGACAGAGTCTATTTTACGTAATGCAAAAGGTTCCGATCTTTTTATCTGTGAGGGAATGTACGGTGAAGATGACAAGATCGAAAAGGCAAAAGGCTACAAACACATGACGTTTCGTGAAGCGGCCACTCTTGCCCGTGATGCGGAAGTGGGGGAAATGTGGCTGACCCATTACAGCCCTTCTCTGGTACGTCCGGATGATTACATGGATACAGTACGTGAGATCTTTCCGAAGGCATGGCCGGGAAAAGACGGGAAGAGTGTGGAACTGAATTTTGAAGAGGACTGAAAAAATGAAAGATACATTAATTCTTGGTATTGAGAGCTCCTGTGATGAAACGGCAGCTTCCGTTGTAAAAAATGGAAGGACTGTCTTATCAAACGTGATTTCCTCACAGATCGAGATCCATAAACTGTACGGAGGTGTTGTACCGGAGATCGCCTCCAGAAATCATATAGAAAGGATCAACCAGGTCATCCAGGAAGCGCTGGACGAGGCAAATGTCACTCTGGATGATATTGATGCTATCGGTGTAACCTATGGACCGGGGCTTGTCGGTGCACTTCTTGTAGGTGTGGCAGAAGCCAAGGCCATTGCCTATGCAAGAAACCTGCCACTGGTAGGCGTGCATCATATAGAAGGCCATGTTTCTGCCAATTATATTGAGCATCCGGATCTGGAACCTCCGTTTCTCTGTGCCATTGTATCCGGTGGACACACCCATCTTGTTATTGTGAAGGACTACGGCCAGTTTGAAATCCTGGGCCGAACCAGAGACGATGCGGCAGGTGAGGCATTTGATAAGGTTGCACGTGCCATTGGGCTGGGATATCCGGGAGGACCGAAGATCGATAAGCTGGCAAAGGAAGGAAATCCGGACGCTATCGAGTTTCCACGTGCAAAAATCGGCGAAAATCCATATGATTTCAGCTTCAGCGGCGTGAAGTCCGCAGTTCTTAATTATTTAAACGGGGCAAAAATGAAAGGTGAGGAAGTAAACCGTGCAGATATCGCGGCATCCTTCCAGAAGGCAGTTGTTGACGTACTGGTAGAGCATACCATGCAGGCAGCAGCTGATTTTGGCATGAAAAAGGTTGCCATTGCAGGAGGTGTTGCTTCCAACGGAGCACTTCGCACTGCTATGGAAAAAGCATGTACAGAACGTGGATACAAATTTTACCGTCCGTCACCGATCTTCTGTACGGATAATGCAGCGATGATCGGTGTGGCAGCTTACTATGAATATATCAGGGGAACACGCCACAGCTGGGATCTGAATGCGGTTCCGAACCTGAAGCTTGGCGAAAGATAAAAGAATCCGGGGTAATTGATCATGGGAGAGTGCAGAAATACAGCTATTGTCCTAGCAGCAGGCCAGGGAAAGAGAATGCACAGCAAAATACAAAAGCAGTTTATGGAGCTTGACGGGATGCCGGTGCTCTGTTATTCTCTGCGCTGTTTTCAGGAAAGTCCGCTGATCAGGGATGTGATCCTGGTAACAGGGGAGGAATATGTTTTCTGGTGCAAAGAAGAAATCGTGGAAAAATATGGTTTTACAAAGGTTTCTGCTGTAGTATCCGGCGGAAAAGAACGGTACGATTCTGTTTATGAAGGACTTCGTGCGTGTAAAGACACAGAGTATGTGCTGATCCATGACGGTGCCAGACCATTTATTGATCATGGGATCATTGAAAGAGGACTTATGGCAGCAGCACAGACAGGGGCCAGTGTTACAGGCATGCCTTCCAAGGATACAGTTAAGATCGCAGATGAGGATGGGAATGTCAGTGAAACTCCGGATCGCAGCAGTGTATGGATCGTCCAGACTCCGCAGATCTTTCAGTACCCGCTGATCTATGGCGCATATACCAGCATTCGGCAGAAGGAAATGACCGGAATTACAGATGATGCCATGGTTGCAGAACATGAGACCGGGGTGAAGATCCGCTTTTCAGAAGGTTCTTATCGCAATATCAAGATCACAACACCGGAAGATCTGGTGGTTGCGGAGGCATTTTTGAAGGAAAACAGAGAGTAGAATAGAGAGTAGAACAGGGTGAAAATCCCGGTAAATATGGACATATAGCAGAAATTGAAGCTATATGTCCAATTTTTTGAAAAAAATATCAAATTTGTTATTGACAGGGGAGATATTTGATGATAGAATACAACATGCGCTGACAAAACAGCACAAAAAATGTTGAAAAACATTATATGGAGAGATATCGAAGTGGTCATAACGAGGCGGTCTTGAAAACCGTTTGTCCGCAAGGGCGCGTGGGTTCGAATCCCACTCTCTCCGTTTGTCAAATACAGAATAAAAACTTTTTAAAAAAGTTAAAAAAGTACTTGACAACATAAAAGATACGAGATATAATATCACCTGTCGCTAAGAACGGCAGAGATAAATATCGGAACTACTTAGTAAGTAGGGCAATTTGGAGAAGTACCCAAGCTGGCCGAAGGGGCTCCCCTGGAAAGGGAGTAGGTCGTTAACGCGGCGCGAGGGTTCAAATCCCTCCTTCTCCGTTTTGATTTTTTTGAAGACTAAATACTTCAAAAAAATTAAAAAAGTTCTTGACAAGCAGTTGAGAATGAGATAAAATGAACAAGCTGTCCGAGAGACAGACACAACAAACCTTGATAACTAAACAGTGAAACACATACGATTCTCGAAAATTTCTTTACATTTAAAG
>NZ_JBCLNI010000037.1:0-26358 GCF_039062885.1 Blautia sp. 2227st1_G12_2227SCRN_220401
TGGCAGAGATTGAGCGTACATCTTGGCTGGCAATGTGATAACGTGCGAGCTTCTTATGATGAAATTCCAAAGGCAACACAGGACGAAGTTTTCTCTGGTGTAAAAGCCTTTGTCAAAGAGAATAAAGGACGCTATGAATGTGGCGGTTATATCTACTCTGGCGAGGGGCAGGAATTAGGACAATTCTGGGCGAAACTGAATGTCGGAAATGCGAAACTACAAAAGACTTCCAGTAATACCAGCATTACAAACGGTAACGGGAATTACTCTGTCGCTGGTGCAATCTACGGTGTCTTTTCTGATAAGGACTGCACGAAACAGCTTGCCACCCTTACGACTGATGAAAACGGAAATACAGATGTTGTAGAGGTAAAAGCAGGCACAGTCTATATCAAGGAATTATCCGCACCAGCAGGATATAAAGTAGATAAAACTGTATATTCCTTAAAGATTGAAGCTGGAAAGACAGCGACATTGAACGTATCTGATACGCCAAAAGTAACGGACACTTTGATTGAGCTTTTCAAGATTGACATGGAAACACAGAAAGACAATCCGCAAGGAAACGCTTCTCTAGCAGGTGCGGAATTTACATGGAAGTATTATGTAGGCTTCTATACTAAAGACAATCTCCCTGCCGAAGCTACTCGTACATGGGTTACAAAGACAATCGCTGAAACAGACAGCGACGGGACAACCCACTACATCACAAAATTAGCGGACGCATACAAGGTGTCTGGCGACAGCTTCTATATGCAAGACGGTAAAGCCGTTTTTCCACTTGGAACACTAACCGTTGAAGAAACGAAAGCTCCAAATGGCTACTTACTTGACGGTGCATATATGCAGGCTGGCGATAAGTCCGAACAGATTAAGGGCTTATATGTAACACAGATTACCGAGGACGGCGACCTTGCCGTATTATCTGGAAGTAACCAGTTTTCCGTTTCTGACAAGGTTATCCGTGGCGGTGTCAAAATTCAGAAACGAGATTTAGAAACGGGCGATACAAAGCCACAAGGAAGTGCCACTTTGAAAGATACTGCCTTTGACATCATTTCCTTAAATGATAATGCAGTATTGGTTGAGGGCAAGCTATACAAAAAAAATGAAGTGGTAAAGACAATTCGTACCGATATTGAGGGTGTCGCTTCTACTTCTGCCGACCTTTTACCTTATGGAAAGTTTCGTATCGTTGAAAGTGAAGCTCCAAACGGATATTTGACTGACGGTGCAAAACCGATTGATTTTACAATCACAGAAAATGGAAAAATTGTGGACTTAACCGACAAAGCCCATTCTATCTACAATCAGATTAAGCGTGGGGATATTGAGGGCGTGAAAATCGGTGCAGGCACACACAAGCGTCTTGCTGATGTTCCTTTTAGGATCACAAGCAAGACGACGGGCGAAAATCATGTCGTGGTAACTGATGATAACGGGCAATTCTCCACTTCTGCTGACTGGGCTTCTCATAAGCACAATACAAACGCAGGCAAGACCAGCGAGGACGGTGTGTGGTTTGGGATTTCTGAACCAGACGACAGCAAGGGTGCATTACCTTATGATACCTATATCATTGAAGAAATGCGTTGTGACAGTAACAAAGGCTTTGAACTTATCCCACCTTTTGAAATCGTGGTATCAAGAAATAACCTTGTGGTTGATTTAGGGACGCTGACTGATGAATACGAAAAAGAAATCTCTATCCATACCACAGCGACCAGCAAGGACGGCGAAAAGACTATCCTTGCAGGAAAAGAGGTAACAATCGTTGATACAGTCAAATTGGACGGACTTACAAAAGGCACAAAATATCAGCTCAAAGGCTGGCAGATGTTAAAGGAAGAAAACACCGAGCTTATCATTGACGGGAAACGTGTAGAAAACGACTATACCTTTATCGCTGATGATGAGGAAATGAAAGTGGAAATTTCCTATACATTCAATGCGTCTGCTTTAGGTGGCAAGAACCTTGTTACCTTTGAAGAATTGTATAATTTCAGCAATCCAGACGAACCCGTAAAAGTTGCGGAACACAAAGACATTGAGGACGACGGGCAGACGGTACTTATCACAGAGCGTATCATCAAAATTCATACGACTGCTACCGATAAGGACGGCAACAAAGAGCTTGAAGCTGGAAAAGACGTTACAATCATTGATACGGTTACTTTAGAGGGCTTAGAAGTCGGCACAAAATATCAGTTAAAGGGCTGGCAGATGTTGAAAAAAGAAAATGCAGAACTTCTTATCAATGGAAAGCGTGTGGAAAGTGATTACACTTTTACCGCTGACAGCGAAAACATGAAAGTAGAAGTTGCCTTTACTTTTGACGCTACTTCTTTTAACGGAAAACAGCTTGTAACTTTTGAAGAATTGTACGATTTAAGCAATCCAGACGAGCCGAAGAAAGTTACCGAGCATAAGGATATTGAGGATAAGGGACAGACGATTACCTTTAAGGAAAAACCAGAAGTCCCAAAAGAACCAGAGAAACCCGAAACACCACAGACACCAGAAAAGCCTAGCAGACCTAGCGACAGTCCCAAAACGGGCGATAACACCAACCTTTACGAACTGCTTGTACTTCTTTTAACTTCTGGTGCTGGACTGGCAGGTATCTTCTTCTACAAACGCCGTAAAATGAAGAAATCATAAGGCGGTAATGGTATGAGAAAAGGAAAATCACGCTCTCCGCCGAAGCTGTCAAACGGCAGACTTCCGCTTATTCTGGCTTGTCTGCCAACAACCTGCAAGAACACGGATAGTCAAGGGTGCGTAAGCATTGATTTTACCCTTTACTATCGGTGGGATTGCTGGTACTTCCCGAACCGCCAGAATAAGAAATCACAATCAAAAAACTTATCAAAAATAGAAAGAAACGAGGTAAAACAATATGGAAATGAAATATGTCGTGCCAGATATGGCACAGTCTTTTGGAACTCTTGAATTTGCAGGCGAAAGCGACCATGTTTTTGACAGAGATAAAGATAACCGCAGATTTTTCGCAAGAAGAAGCTATAACCTTTATTCAGATGTGCAGAGAGGGGAAAATGTTGTGGTGGAAATTCCCGTGCAGGCTGGCGAAAAGCATTTCAAGTATGAACAGAAAGTAAAACTTGTCAATCCGAAGTTATACGGCAGAGGTTACGCAATCGGGGATATGGGACATACCGATTATGTGTTGCTTGCTGATGATATTGTAGCAGTTGAAGAAAAGTAAAGGAGTGAAGCATTTATGAGATTATCAAACGGGTTTGTTATTGACAAAGAGAAAACATTTGGAGAATTAAAATTTACAGCGGTGCGTGATGTGTTCTTGCAGAATGAGGACGGGACACCGAGTACCCAGCTTAAAAAGCGTATCTATGATTTGAAGTGCAGTCTGCATGGTGGAATTATCCCCGTGTCCGTACCGCCAGAAGTACCGTTAAGGGAATTTCCGTACAATGCAGTTGTGGAACTTGTCAATCCAGTAGCCGATACGGTATCACGAAAAACCTATACAGGTGCAGATGTGGACTGGTATGTAAAGGCAGAGGATATTGTGTTGAAGAATAAAGGCAATCAGAACGCAGGTAATCCACAGAACCCTACACCGCAGGGACAACATAAAAAATAGGATTGCCGAGTAAAAATTATATTGTAGAGCATACTGCATAACGGTATAATTATTTCATATCAAATATAATGGAGTGATGAAAATGAAGCATATCTTAATTGTTGATGATGATATTCATATAAACAAAATGTTGGACGAAGTTTTAGTACATGAAAGATATATGGTTTCCCATGCTTACTCTGGTACAGAAGCATTATTATTTTTAGCAGATACAAAACCAGATTTGATTTTGCTAGACTTAATGTTACCGGGATTGTCTGGGGAAGAATTATTACCACAAATATCAGATATTCCCATTATTGTTATGAGTGCAAAAGTAAATGTTGAAGATAAGGTATCTCTTTTACTTGGTGGTGCAGTTGATTATGTTACTAAGCCTTTTGATACAAAAGAATTATTGGCAAGAATTACTGTTGCACTTAGAGTTAAAACACCCTCATTAAACAGAACATTAGAATTTGAAGATATTACATTGGATACATTTACTTATGAAGTGTTCATAGAGGACAAAAAAGTAAAACTGACGAGAACGGAATATGCTATTTTGAAATTGTTAATACAAAATCCGAAGCAAGTTATTGTAAAGTCATTTCTTTTAGAAAAAATTAGTGAGGACACACCAGACTGTACTGAAAGCTCATTAAAAATGCACATTAGTAATTTAAGAAAAAAACTTCGTGATATAAGTGGAAAAGATTATATTGAAGCTGTTTGGGGAATTGGATTTAAAATGAGAACAGAATAAATCTTTACTGTTTCTTTACTGTTTTCTTTACCGTTTTCTTTACTCTTACAAGATAGAATAACTATATCAGAAAACAGGAGGTAAAAATCATGGAATATGTTCTTAAAACAAATTCTTTATGTAAGAACTACGGGCATTTTAAAGCACTCAACGGCTTATCAATGAATGTGCCTAAAGGTTCGATTTATGGTCTTATCGGCAAAAACGGAGCAGGCAAAACAACTCTTATACGGTTGATATGTGGTTTACAAGAGCCTACATCTGGCGACTATGTTCTTTATGGCAAAAAGCACATAGATAAGGACATTACAAAATCTCGTCGCAGAATGGGAGCAATCGTAGAAACACCGTCAATTTATGTTGATTTAACAGCGTATGAAAATTTAAAGGAGCAATACAAAGTATTAGGTATTCCCTCTGATGATGGAATTTCCGAAATATTAAAATTAGTTGGTCTTGAAAATACGGGAAATAAAAAAGCAAAAAATTTTTCTCTTGGTATGCGTCAAAGACTAGGTATTGCGGTTGCTCTTGCAGGTTCGCCAGATTTTCTCGTTCTTGATGAGCCAGTCAATGGACTTGACCCACAAGGAATTATAGAAATTAGGGAATTGATCTTGAAGCTCAATCAAGAACATGGAATTACCGTTTTGATTTCTAGTCATATATTAGACGAGCTATCAAAACTGGCAACATACTATGGCTTTATTGACAATGGTAAAATGATAAAACAGATTAGCTCTATTGAATTGGAAAGTAAATGCCGAAAATGTACTCATTTAAAAGTATCAAGCACAAAAACCCTTGCTTATGTTTTAGACACTATGAACATTGAATATAAAATACTTTCTAATACAGAAGCGGATATTTTTGAAAAAGTTAATATTTCAAAATTAACGACAGAATTATCCAAAAAAGATTGTGAAGTTATTTCGATACATGAACATGATGAAAGTTTAGAAAGTTATTTTGTTAGCTTGGTAGGGGGTGCAAGACATGAATAAATTATTATCTGCTAATTTCTTTCGATTAAGGAAAAATAAATGTTTTAGGGGTTCATTAGCTTTTATGTTTGTGATTGGAATAGCTAGCCCACTATTGAGATATAGGGATATGAAACAGTCTGGATATATCAATAATCTTGACAATGGATTTTTCATGTGTGCATTGTTCATAGGAATTATTCTTGCTGTATTTTGTAGTCTTTTTATCGGTACAGAACATAATGACGGAACAATCAGAAACAAAATTATCGTAGGACAGAAAAGAGAAACTATTTATTTATCAAATATGGTAACTTGTTCTATTATTGCAATTACAATGTGTATTGTGTTTTTTGTTCCGTATCTCAGCGTTGGAATTCCTTTACTTGGATTTTTTGTTGCTGATATGAAAATGATTGTAATGATAGGAATAACTGTCTTGGTTTTATCAGTTACATTTGCTTCTCTTTTCACACTTGTAGCAATGCTCTCTCAAAATAAAGCTATTATTGCAGTAGCTTGTATTCTATTTTCATTTGGGCTTTTGTTTGCTGGTGCAATGTGTAATAGAATGTTGGACGCTCCAAAAACTATTCCAGCTTATTCGATAGGAGAAAATGGAGAAAACACAGCTCAAGAAATGGAAAATCCAAAATATTTAGACGGAACAAAACGAGAAATTGTGCAATTCATTTATGATGTAAATCCAGGCGGTCAAGCAATTCAATGTTCAACAATGCAAGTTGTTAATTTAACACGATTGCCTATATATTCCTTAGTAATCGTTATACTTACAACTGGTGCAGGTGTTTGGATTTTCAAGAAAAAAGATTTAAAGTAAAGGAGTGAAAAATTATGCTATGGTTATGGCTTTTCATAAGTGGACTGATTTTAGTGATTGTCTTGTTACTTATCAAGATACATTTATTACGAAAATCTGCAAAAGAAATAGAATGTTCATTCGCTGAAAAGCTCATAACCGATAGTAATACTCTGATTGATATTTCAAGCAACGATAAATATATGTGTCATTTAGCAAATGAAATAAATATCCAGCTACGAAAGCTCCGAGCTGAACGCAGAAAATTTCAAAAAGGCGATATAGAATTAAAAAATGCTGTTACAAATGTTTCTCACGATTTACGCACACCGCTAACCGCAATATATGGCTATTTGGATTTACTTGAACAAGAAGAAAAAAGTGAAAAAGTGAATAGATATATTGCTGTCATAAAAAATCGTACAGAAATGCTAAAACAACTAACAGAAGAATTATTTCGTTATTCTGTGATTTTAACTTCAGAAGAAGATTTAAAAATTGAACCTATTACTATTAACAATGTATTAGAGGAAAGTATCGCTTCATTTTATACAATTTTAAAAGAAAAGCAAATTTCTCCTAAGATTATCATTCCACAGAAAAAGATAGTTCGTAATCTTGACCGTTCCGCATTATCAAGAATATTTGCAAATTTATTGAATAATGTGGTCAAGTACAGTAATGGTGATTTAGAAGTTACATTATTTGAAAATGGAGAAATTCATTTTATAAACCATGCTTCAAATTTGACTGAAATAGAAGTTGGAAAATTATTTGACCGATTTTATACAGTTAATAATGCTAGAAATTCAACTGGACTGGGATTGTCTATTTCAAAAGCATTAGTTGAAAAGATGAATGGTACAATTTCAGCCGAGTATAACAATGAAATGCTTAATATTTGCATTGTGTTTGATTTGTGAAAATAACTTTTTATAGCAGTTAGTCTTATGATTGACTGCTTTTTTCGTACCCAGAAAGGAGTGATTGATTTATGCGTAAGATTTGGAATAAAGGACACCGTATCAGAGCCAGCGACAAGCACCTTGTTTACCATTTTTCCATAGGAACGCTTCTGTTTATATTTGTGGCGGTTCTCCTGCTACTGAATATGAAACAGCTCATGCGTACCGATTGGGAGCATTTCAGCTTGTTAGAGAATGGCTTGACACTCTCCCCTTACAACTTCATAACCATACTGATAGCGACTGGTGCTTGTGTATTGGTCGCTTTTCTGTATTACCGCTTCTGTTACGACAGTTTCAAGAAGCTCCTGCACCGTCAAAAGCTGGCAAGAATGGTGTTGGAAAATAAGTGGTATGAAGCCGATACCGTACAAGACAGCGGTTTTTTTACTGACCTGCAAAGCAGATCAAGGGAAAAAATCGTCTGGTTTCCGAAGATTTATTATCAAATGGAAAAGGGACTGCTCCATATCCGCTGTGAAATCACGTTGGGAAAATATCAAGACCAGCTTTTACGGTTAGAGGATAAATTGGAAAGTGGCTTGTATTGCGAGCTGACCGACAAGACCTTACATGACGGCTATATTGAATACACCCTGCTTTATGACATGATAGCAAACCGCATTACCATTGATGAAGTATGGGCAGAAAACGGCTGTCTTAGGCTGATGAAAAATCTTGTGTGGGAATATGACGCACTCCCTCACGCTTTGATTGCTGGTGGGACTGGTGGCGGTAAAACTTATTTTCTGCTGACGCTCATTGAAGCCTTACTGCATACCAACGCTGTCCTTTACATTTTAGACCCAAAGAACAGCGACCTTGCAGACTTGGGAACAGTCATGCCTAATGTCTATCACACCAAAGAAGAAATGATTGAATGCGTCAATGCCTTTTATGAGGGCATGGTACGGCGAAGTGAGGAAATGAAGCAACACCCGAACTATAAGACGGGCGAAAACTACGCCTATCTGGGACTTCCACCCTGCTTTCTTATCTTTGATGAATATGTGGCGTTTTTTGAAATGTTGGGGACAAAAGAAAGCGTGAGCTTACTTAGCCAGTTAAAGAAAATCGTTATGTTAGGGCGACAAGCAGGTTATTTCCTTATTGTTGCCTGCCAGCGTCCAGACGCAAAGTATTTTTCAGATGGTATCAGAGATAACTTCAATTTCCGTGTGGGACTTGGGCGTATCAGCGAATTAGGTTACGGTATGCTGTTTGGTTCAGATGTGAAAAAGCAGTTTTTCCAGAAGCGTATCAAGGGGCGTGGCTATTGTGATGTGGGAACAAGCGTCATAAGTGAGTTTTACACGCCTTTAGTCCCAAAAGGACATGATTTTTTACAGACTATCAGCTCTCTTGCACAAGCAAGGCAGGACGGGACGGCGACGTGCGAAGCGAAAGGCGACGGCACGGACTAGCCGTTGCTGGTGTGGCGTCAGCCACGCCAGCAGGTAAAACCCCTCGGTATCTAACAGAGGGGTACGTTTGCAAATAGACAATAGACAAAAAACATAGGAAACATAAGGCTTCTGGCATGGTTTTCTAGCAAAAATCGGCTGTGAAGTCGCCTTAAAAAACTTCACACTTTACAGATTGGGGGTATGGTTCTGAATGAAGAACAACGGATAAAAGAATTACGGGAGAAACGGATTGCTTACGGTATCTCACAAGGCAGGCTGGCGGTGGCTTCTGGTATCACAAGGGAATATTTCAACAAGATAGAAAGTGGAAAAATGAAGCCGTCAAAGGAACTTCTGGAAACTCTGCATAAGGAACTGGCAAGGTTCAATCCAGAAGTACCGCTTACCATGCTGTTTGATTATGTGAAAATTCGTTTTCCCACGCTGGATATACAGCACATCATCAAAGATATATTAAAACTGAATATCAATTATATGCTCCATGAAGATTACGGACATTACAGTTATACGGAGCATTATTCTTTAGGGGACATCTTTATCTATACGTCGGCTGACGAAGAAAAAGGTGTCCTTTTAGAGTTAAAGGGGCGTGGTTGCCGACAGTTTGAAAGTTACCTGCTGGCACAACAAAGAAGTTGGTATGACTTTCTCATGGACGCACTCATAGACGGTGGCGTGATGAAGCGTATCGACCTTGCTATCAACGACCATACGGGTATTTTGGATATTCCAGAGCTTGCGGAAAAATGCAGGAAACGGGAATATATCGGAAAGTCCAGAAGTTATAAGTTTTATCAGTCGGGCGAGCTTATCAAGCATAGAGAGGACGACAGAGAATATATGGGACGCACCCTTTATCTTGGTTCGCTAAAATCAGATGTGTATTTCTGTATCTATGAAAAGGACTATGAGCAGTACGTCAAGTTAGGGACACCGCTGGAAGAAGCCGACATTATCAACCGTTTTGAGATACGGCTTAGAAATGAACGTGCCTATTATGCAGTACGAGATTTGCTGACCTATTATGACGCAGAGCAGACTGCCTTTTCTATCATCAACCAGTATGTGCGGTTTGTTGATGAAGAAGCAGACAAGCGAAAAAATGACTGGAAACTCAATGACCGCTGGGCGTGGTTTATCGGCGATAACAGACAGAGCTTGAAGCTGACGACAAAGCCAGAGCCTTACACCTTAGACCGTACATTGCGGTGGGTACAACGGCAGGTAGCACCGACCTTGAAAATGCTGAAAAGGATTGATAAGGGAAACGGAACAGCCTACATGAAAACTATCGAACAGCAGGCAAAGCTCACAGAAAAGCATGAAATGATAATCAAACAGCAGACGACCCCTGCAAAAGATTTAGTAGAAAGTTAGGAGTGATGAAAAAATGTGGGAATTATTGAAAGACTTCCTGCTGGTATCTGTTGGAACGGGTATCGGCGTAGCCTTGATGTGTATTTTAAGTGTTGGCAAAGGAGCTGACTATGAAATGAAGAAATTAAAAGAAAGCGAGGACAAATAACATGAATTTCGGGCAAAATTTGTATCAATGGTTTTTAAGCAACGCACAGAGCTTAGTGCTTATGTCGATTGTGGTTATCGGTATCTACTTAGGGTTCAAGCGTGAGTTTTCAAAACTTATCGGTTTCTTGGTAGTTGCCTTGATTGCTGTCGGCTTGGTATTCAATGCTGGCGGTGTGAAAGATGTACTGTTAGAGCTGTTCAATAAGATTATCGGTGCATAAAATTTTATTGTGGGGCTGATGTATGGGTGCTATAATGTGAAAAAAGAAGTAATCGAGGTGTTCTATTTTGAATGAGAGAGAAAAAATTATTCGTTTATGGTTTGATATGTGGTTGAAACAGCAAGACTTAGGAATAGATAAAATTTTTACAGAAGATGTTGTTTATACGGAAAGCTGGTGTCCTAAATATGAAAATCTTAAAACAGTAAAACATTGGTTTAATGAATGGAATACTCGTGGTAAAGTCATTATTTGGGATATTAAACAGTTCTTTCATAAAGAAAATCAAACTGTCGTAGAATGGTATTTTAAAAATGAAATGAATACGGGAAGCGTTGAAGAATTTGACGGTATTTCCTTAATTGAATGGACAGAAGATAACAAAATCAAATCATTAAAAGAATATGGTTGCAATCTGAATAACTATAATCCATATCAACACAGCGATAACCCTCAATTTAGAGATGAAAAAACAAACTGGTTTTAAAACTTAATCAAATTATATCCATATACATAAAGCAGTTAGTCTTAGGATTGACTGCTTTTTTCTTACCTAAAATCAGATTGGAGTGATGAAATGAGCGATATTTTTAAGGATATGCAGGCAAACGTCGGCTGTGATTATATTTCTAACCTGCCCTCTTACAAGCGTAAAGTGTGGCATGAAATGAAGCGATTACCGCTTACGAATTATGATATAAAACAGTTAGAAGATTTTTCAAAGTATGTGTTTGGTATGTCGTACCAGAGCTTAAAAGATGTGATGAAGCAACAGAAAGGACGTGAGGAACAATGCAGGAAACAAGGGTGCTGGTGGAAACGAGAGGAACAACTGGCGAAGAAACAATATCATACTGGTTCGACCTGCCGATAGATGTTGCCGAGTTTGAAGAAAAGTTAGGTATCGGTGCAGAAAGTGGGGATTATCGTATTATCGAAAAGGTGTTGCCTTATGCTGATGAAGTCCACGAACACACCAGCGTGTACCAGCTCAACGAATTAGATTTTATGTACCGCCAGCTTTCAAGTGATATGCAGGAAGAATATGTATCACTACTTACGGTGTTTGAAAATTTAGAAGCACTTTATATTTGCAGGAACGTGATTATTGTTTATCCCGACTGTAAAAGCATGATAGATGTTGCAAGGCAAAAGCTGATGAACGACCCGATGTTCAAGCATTTATCCGAGGACTGTCAAGAATACTACTTTGACTTTGAAGCCTACGCTTCTCACTTGCAGGAACACGGGAAATTTTTAGTAACAGAACACGGTATCTTTGAACTGCCAGAGTAGGAAATGAGGTGGTGCTTATGATTGATGATATGGCGGTTTATATTGCTAATCTTGGCAAATACAATGAGGGCTATTTAGTCGGTGCTTGGTTCACGTTCCCCATTGACGAGGAAGATGTGAAAGAAAAAATCGGCTTGAATGAACAGTATGAGGAATACGCTATCCATGATACCGACAACTTTCCCATTGCGATTGGCGAGTATGTTTCCATTGAAGAACTCAATGAGATGTATGAAATGATAGAGGAACTTCCCGACTATATTGTAGAGTGTCTGGACGAATTTATCAGCCACTATGGGACGCTGGAAGAAGTCGTGGAACATAAGGACGATATTTACTATTATCCCGACTGTGAAACCATGACAGATGTTGCCTACTACTACATAGACGAATTGCAGGCACTTGGGGACATTCCACCCAGCTTACAGAATTACATTGACTATGAAGCCTACGGGCGAGATTTGGATATGGGCGGTTGCTTTATTGAAACAAGCCGAGGTATGTGCGAGATACCATATTAACGCTGGAAGATCAGCGACAAGCATTGTTGCTACTGACAGCGTATTTCTCTTTTAAGGGACAGTCTGAAAATGGCTGTCCTTTTCTATTTTGAAAGGAGCTGAAAGAACTTGAAAAAGATTAAAAGCTACACGGGTATCTGGAACGTGGAAAAAGTCTTGTATGCAATCAATGACTTTAACTTACCCTTTCCCGTTACTTTTACACAGATTACATGGTTTGTGATTACGGAATTTATCATCATTCTGTTTGGGGATATTCCCCCACTTTCCATGATTGAGGGAGCATTTCTCAAATACTTTGGTATTCCCGTTGCTCTCACTTGGTTCATGTCGCAGAAAACCTTTGACGGAAAGAAGCCGTACAGCTTTTTGAAATCACAGATAACCTATGCCCTGCGACCAAAAATCACTTATGCAGGAAAAGCCGTAAAACTGCATAAGCAGATATTGAATGAAACAATCACGGCAGTAAGGAGTGTGAACTATGTTCCCGATAAAATATATTGACAATAACCTTGTCTGGAACAAGGACAATGAGGTGTTCGCCTACTATGAGCTGATACCATACAACTATTCTTTTCTATCCGCAGAGCAGAAATTTATCGTGCATGACAGTTTCCGACAGCTTATCGCACAGTCCCGTGAGGGTAAAATTCATGCGTTGCAGATTGCCACAGAAAGCTCAATCCGCAGTATGCAGGAACAGTCAAAGAAGCTGGTAACTGGAAAATTAAAGGAAGTTGCCTGCCAGAAGATAGACGAACAGACCGAAGCGTTAGTATCTATGATTGGGGACAATCAAGTGGACTACCGCTTTTTTCTTGGCTTTAAGCTCATGGTTACGGAAGAACAGCTCAATCTGAAGAACATCAAAAAATCGGTGTGGCTGACGTTCACAGAATTTCTCCATGAAGTGAACCACACGCTGATGAATGATTTTGTTTCCATGCCGAATGATGAAATCAACCGTTACATAAAAATGGAAAAGTTACTGGAAAATAAAATCTCCCGTCGCTTTAAGGTGCGTCGCTTGGAAATCCATGATTTTGGGTATCTCATGGAACATCTTTACGGCAGGGACGGTATCGCTTATGAAGATTATGAGTACCAGCTACCAAAGAAAAAATTGAACAAAGAGACGCTGATAAAATACTACGACCTTATCCGTCCGACAAGGTGTGTGATTGAGGAAAGCCAGCGGTATTTACGATTGGAACATGAGGACAAGGAAAGCTATGTGTCCTATTTTACCGTCAATGCGATTGTAGGAGAGCTTGATTTTCCGTCGTCTGAAATCTTCTATTTCCAGCAACAGCAATTCACATTCCCCGTTGATACGAGCATGAATGTAGAAATCGTGGAAAATCGGAAAGCATTAACGACCGTCCGCAACAAGAAAAAGGAACTGAAAGACCTTGATAATCACGCCTATCAAGCAGGAAGTGAAACCAGCTCAAATGTGGTGGACGCTTTAGACAGCGTGGACGAGCTGGAAACTGATTTAGACCAGACAAAAGAAAGTATGTATAAGTTAAGCTACGTCATACGGGTGTCTGCACCCGATCTTGACGAGCTGAAACGCCGTTGTGATGAAGTCAAGGACTTTTACGACGACCTCAATGTAAAGCTGGTGCGTCCTGCTGGGGATATGCTGGGGCTTCATTCTGAATTTTTACCAGCCAGCAAGCGATATATCAATGACTATGTGCAGTATGTAAAATCAGATTTTTTAGCTGGGCTTGGCTTTGGTGCGACACAGCAGTTAGGAGAAACTACGGGTATCTATATGGGCTATTCTGTTGATACGGGAAGAAATGTGTACCTGCAACCGTCCCTTGCCAGTCAAGGTGTAAAAGGTACAGTTACCAACGCTTTAGCGTCTGCTTTTGTCGGTTCGCTTGGCGGTGGGAAATCGTTCTGTAACAATCTTCTGGTATATTATGCGGTGCTGTTTGGCGGTCAAGCACTTCTGTTAGACCCTAAAAGTGAGCGTGGTAACTGGAAAGAAACGCTCCCAGAGATTGCACATGAAATCAATATCGTAAATCTTACCAGCGATAAGGACAATGCAGGGCTTCTTGACCCGTTTGTGATTATGAAGAATGTAAAAGACGCTGAAAGTCTGGCAATCGACATCTTAACATTCCTTACGGGTATTTCTTCAAGGGACGGCGAAAAATTCCCCGTACTTCGTAAGGCAGTACGCTCCGTTACCCAGAGCGACAGTCGGGGCTTGCTCCATGTGATAGACGAGCTACGCCGTGAAGATACGCCCATATCAAGAAATATCGCAGACCATATCGACAGCTTCACGGACTACGACTTTGCACACCTGCTGTTTTCAGACGGTACGGTAGAAAATGCTATCAGTCTGGATAATCAGCTCAATATCATTCAAGTAGCCGACCTTGTACTGCCAGATAAAGATACCACTTTTGAAGAATACACGACCATTGAATTGTTGTCTGTGTCTATGCTGATTGTGATTAGTACCTTTGCCCTTGATTTTATCCATTCGGACAGAAGCATTTTTAAGATTGTCGATTTAGACGAAGCGTGGGCGTTCTTAAATGTGGCACAAGGAGAAACCTTATCAAATAAGCTGGTTCGTGCTGGGCGAGCTATGCAGGCAGGCGTTTATTTCGTTACCCAGTCTGCCTATGACGTGTCAAAGGAAAGTCTGAAAAACAATATCGGCTTAAAGTTTGCATTTAGAAGCACGGATATAAACGAGATAAAGCAGACCTTAGAGTTTTTCGGTATCGACAAGGACGATGAGAACAACCAGAAACGCTTGCGTGATTTGGAGAACGGACAATGCTTATTGCAGGACTTATACGGGCGTGTCGGTGTGGTGCAGATACACCCAGTCTTTGAAGAACTGCTACACGCCTTTGATACCAGACCGCCCGTACAGAGAAATGAGGTGGAGTGATGAAAGAAAGGATAAAAGGTGTGTTCACAAAAAAGAAGATTTTCCACTTTCTCAAAATGGCTCTGTTCGTGGTGGCACTCTCCCTTATCCTGCTTTCACTTTTGGGGACGGTGGCTCATGCGACGGGGCTTGTAGACGATACCATAAACGCAGAAAATCTTTATTCAAAATATCCCCTTTCCAACTACCAGCTTGATTTTTTCGTCGATAATAGCTGGTCGTGGCTTCCGTGGAACTGGCTCGACGGTATCGGAAAATCGGTACAATACGGGCTGTACTGCATTACCAACTTTGTCTGGACTATCAGTTTGTATTTGAGTAATGCAACGGGCTATGTGGTGCAGGAAGCCTATAAGCTGGACTTCATCAATGATATGGCAGACAGTATCGGAAAGAGCATACAGACCCTTGCAGGCGTTACCGAGAACGGCTTTTCTTCTACGGGCTTCTATGTTGGTTTCCTGCTTCTCATTATCTTAGTGGTGGGAATGTACGTTGCTTATACGGGACTGATAAAACGGGAAACCAGCAAAGCACTTCACGCTGTTATCAACTTTGTGGTGGTGTTCGTGCTGTCCGCTTCATTTATTGCTTATGCTCCCGACTATATCAAGAAGATAAATGAATTTTCATCAGACATCAGTACCGCTTCTTTGGATTTGGGAACAAAAATCATGCTCCCTAACTCCGACAGCGAGGGTAAGGACAGCGTGGACTTGATACGGGACAGCCTATTTTCTATTCAAGTGGAACAGCCGTGGCTCTTGCTTCAATTCGGGAACAGCAACGCAGAAGAAATCGGGACAGACCGTGTAGAAGCTCTCGTATCGGCAAGTCCAGAGGACGAGGACGGGAAAACCAGAGAGGAAGTCGTGAAAACAGAAATCGAGGACAACGACAATAACAATCTGACAATACCGCAGGTCGTGAACCGTTTGGGTATGGTGTTCTTCCTCTTGTTCTTTAACTTGGGTATCACGATATTTGTATTCTTGCTTACGGGCATGATGTTGTTCAGCCAGATACTTTTTATTATCTTTGCAATGTTTTTACCTATCAGTTTTTTACTTTCCATGATACCGAGCTATGAAAGCATGGCAAAGCAGGCAATCGTGAGAGTATTTAATACCATAATGACACGGGCAGGAATAACGCTCATTGTAACGGTGGCATTTAGTATTTCCAGTATGTTTTACAACATTTCCACAGACTACCCATTCTTTATGGTGGCGTTCTTGCAGATAGTATGTTTCGCTGGTATCTACATGAAGCTGGGCGACTTAATGAGTATGTTCTCACTTAATGCTGGCGACAGTCAAAGCATGGGACGACGCATATTCCGCAGACCGTATCTGTTTATGCGACATCGGGCTAGGCGTATGGAACACCGTATTGCAAGGGCGGTAAGTGCTGGCGGTATTTCGGGCGGTGTAGCTGGTGCGGTGGCTGGAAGTGCCGTTGCTGGCAAGAGAGCCGAAAGAAAAAATACGGCTTCTAAAGAAAATCGGGGCAATACCACTTCCAGCATGGGACAGCGTGCAGGTTCAAAAGTCGGTGCTGTTTTAGATACGAAAAATAAAGTGAAAGACAAGGCAAACGCTGTCAAAGAGAATATCAAGGATATGCCGACACAGACCGCTTATGCGGTGTATTCCGCAAAGGAAAAGGCAAAGTCCAGCGTGTCCGACTTCAAGCGTGGCATGGTGCAGGAACAGCAGTCCAGACAGACGGGACGCTTGGAAAAGCAGGAACAGCGTAAGAAAAATATCGCTGACAAACGTATGGAGCTTCAAAAGGCACAAGAAGCAAGGCAGGTACAGCGAAAGGCTGACGGATCAGCGACAACGGGAGCTACCCGTCCCCATGAGCGACCAGTCACAGCTTCAACCATTCCAAAGCCGAGTGTTGAAAAAATGCAGGAAGTCAAACGCCCAGCCACAGCTCCAACTCCGAAAGCAAGTGAGCCAGTCAAGACAAATGTTATCAAAGAGCGTCCGTTATCTTCTGGTGCTTCTGATAAGAAAGCACCCCAGCCTACACAGACAGTACATAGGCAGAATGTAGAAAAAGTGGTATCGCAGGAAACACGCCAGAATGACACCAAAGACCGCAGGATAAAGGTTCAGCAGACCCAGAGCGTCCAGAAGAACCAGCAGACCATAGAGAAAACCCGTAACCTTGTAACGAAGAAAGGACAGAAGAAAAAATGAAACTGAAACATATCGCTATCATTGGCAGTCTGTTTCCTATCCTCTTTTCTCTGGTGCTTTTCTTTGGCGTCCTCATTAGTGCGGACAGCGACGACGAGAACAGCAATTTTTCTTCTGGCATTACGGGTATGAACCTATCCGCAGAAGTCTTGAAACATCAGCCTATGGTAGAAAAATACGCCAGAGAAAACGGTATCTCCGAGTATGTCAATGTGTTACTTGCTATCATTCAAGTAGAAAGTGGCGGTACGGCAGAAGATGTTATGCAGAGTTCGGAAAGTCTTGGTTTACCGCCTAATTCCTTAGATACGGAAAGCTCAATCAAGCAGGGGTGTAAGTATTTTGCGTCCCTGCTTTCTTCCTGCAAAAATCAAGGTATCGACGACTTGAATGTAGCGATACAGTCTTATAACTATGGCGGTGGCTATGTGGGATATGTGGCAGGAAAAGGAAAAAAACACACTTTTAATCTTGCAGAGAGCTTCGCCCGTGAGAAATCGGGTGGAAAGAAAGTAACCTACACCAACCCGATAGCCGTTGCTAAGAATGGGGGCTGGCGGTATGGCTATGGAAATATGTTCTATGTGGAAGTAGTCAATCAGTATTTAGCAGTTCCGCAGGTATCGGGAGAACTGGCACAAAAGGTAATGAATGAAGCGTTGAAATATCAAGGCTAGAAGTATGTGTATGGTGGCAGTAACCCGAATACTTCCTTTGATTGTTCGGGATTGACGCAATGGTGCTATGGAAAAGCTGGTATCTCCTTACCGAGAACAGCACAAGCACAGTATGACGCAACCCAACATCTGCCACTCTCGCAGGCAAAAGCAGGCGATTTGGTGTTTTTCCATTCCACCTATAACGCTGGTTCGTATGTAACACACGTCGGTATTCTTGTTTCGCCGACACAGATGTACCACGCAGGCGACCCGATAGGATATGCAGACCTAAGTAGTAGTTACTGGCAACAGCACTTAATCGGTGCAGGACGAGTAAAACAATAGAAAGGACTTGAAAAATATGTTTAAGAAGAATAAGAAACAGACAGAAACTATCAAAGAACCAAAAGAAAAAAAGGTGCGTACTGTCAAGGTAGGCACACATAAGAAAACCGTGATTGCGTTGTGGGTGGTGCTTGTCGCAAGCGTGAGCTTTGGGGTGTATAAGAATTTTACGGCTATCGACCAGCACACCACCCATGAAAAAGAAATCATTGAACTTTGCTTGCAGGACACCAACGGGATAGAAAATTTCGTGAAAAACTTTGCGAAGTCCTATTACACATGGGATAACAGCAAAGAAGCTATCGAAGCAAGGACGCAGGCAATCAGCGGTTATCTGACAAAGGAATTGCAGGACTTAAATGTAGACACCATTAGAACCGATATACCGACCAGCTCCACGGTTACAGATGTGATTGTATGGCATATCGAGCAATCGGGAGCGGACACTTTTTCTGCTACCTACGAAGTAGATCAGCAGATAAAAGAGGGAGAACAGACAAGCAATGTGAAAGCAACCTATACTGTAAAAGTCTATGTGGACGCAGACGGGGATATGGTAATCGTTCAAAACCCTACCCTTGCACCAGCAGTTGAAAAATCAGACTATGAGCCTAAGACACCAGAAGCAGACGCAAGCGTGGACGCTGATACGGTAAATGACGCTACCGCTTTTCTGGAAACATTCTTTAAGCTGTACCCAACAGCGACGGAAAAAGAGCTTGCTTACTATGTATTGGGAAATGTGATTGAACCTATCGGCAGGGACTACCTTTATTCTGAACTGGTAAACCCTATCTTTATAAAGGACGGCGACAATGTGAAAGTCAAGGTTGCGGTAAAATTCATTGATAATCAGACAAAAGCGACGCAGGTATCGCAGTATGAGCTTGTGCTACATAAGGATAGTAACTGGAAGATTGTAGGATAAATGATATAGCGTGCATTTCCTATCAGATTTGCACGCTTTTACAAAACGACAAGAAAACTGTGCAAAAATATTGACTTGTAATGACCGAATGCTATAATATAAATGACAAGTGTACTTGGTATTATTTGAAGGGAGCGTTATATAATGGATAAAGAAAAAATACTATCACAAAACAAAAAAGAGAATCTATATCTTGATGAATACGAAAAACATATTAAACTTCAAGGGAAATCTTTTGGCTTAATGTTTGTTTTATTTATCTGCATTTTAATTCTTTTCATTAAAGCAGTTTGTAAAGAACCTTACTATGACATAATGACAATTATTGGGTCTGTGGCATTTGGCTCTATGGGTTATGAAGCACATATTTCAAAAAATAAATCCAAATTTGTTATTGCTTTATTCTTTTTTCTATTTATGGGGTATTACTTTTATAAATTTTTAATGGTAGGTTTATAGAATGGACGAACATTTAATTTTGCGAAACAGATTAAAAACTGTACGAAAAGAAAAAAAATTATCACAAACAGAATTAGCTGAACTAGTCGGGGTTTCTCGGAATACAGTTAGTTCTATTGAAACTGGACAATTTAATCCAACAGCAAAATTGGCATTAGTGCTTTGTATAGCTTTAGATAAAAAATTTGAAGAATTATTTTATTTTGATTAAAGGAGAGAACGATTATGGAATTAGAGGAATTGATTGTTGAAATAGTTATAGGATTGTTTTTACTTTTTACATCTTATCAAATAGGTATAAAAGAGAATATTACTTTATTACATGGTTATCATTATACACAACTTGACCCTAAAGATAAAAAGGTGTTTACAAAAAAAATAGGAATAGGCACTTTACTGGTTAGTATTGGTATTCTTGTTATGCCGATTATCAATTTAATCTCTCATTCTGAATTAGGCTATTACATAGGTCTTATTTTGATTGTTGTAGGAGTGTTTTATATCATATTCATCATTGTAAAATACAATGGAAAACTTATTAGCTTTAAAAAGTAGAATTGAGGTATGAATATGATAGGACTGAACAAAAGAGATATAAAAAAGGCATTGAAAGCTGGTGCAAAAGCTGGCGGTGTATCATTGGCTGATGTTCGGGCGGATATTGAAGCTACGATTGATGAAGCTATGAATAGCACCGACCCAGAGGTGCAGGCAAATTTCAAAAAGTATTTTGGGAATAAACGCCCTACACCAGAAGAATATATTTATATCATTACGAAAAAGACAAAGGCAAAATTATAATAAAAGGGTCGTGGAAATGCTTCACAAAATTGTGATCTGCATTATCACGGCTCTTTTACTCTCTGTTTACTTTCAAAACTGTAAGTGTAATTGAATACTGCCCTTGCTATAATTTAATTGTATTCCAAAACAAATAAATGTGGCAGGAAGAAAGGAGCGATTTTTAATGGAACACATTTTAAATTTAGAGCAAGTAAAAAAATACTACGGGGGTAACTCTGGAAATATCACAAAGGCAGTAGACGGTATTTCTATGTATGTAGATAAGGGCGAATTTGTCGCAATCATGGGAGCTAGTGGTTCTGGAAAGACTACCCTATTAAACTGTATCTCTACGATTGATACTGTAACCAGCGGACACATTACAGTCAATAATCAAGATATTACCAAAATCAAGGATAAAGATTTTGCTGATTTCAGACGTGAAAATTTAGGGTTCATTTTTCAAGATTTCAACCTTTTAGATACTTTAACGATTGGAGAAAACATTTCTTTATCATTGGTTATCAACAAACAGAACCCTACTGATATTGAGAAAAGAGTTCATGCTATCGCCGATAAATTGGGTATTCGTGATATTTTATCGAAATTTCCTTATGAAGTTTCTGGCGGACAAAAACAGCGTTGTGCTTGTGCTAGAGCCTTAATCAATGAACCGAAACTGATTTTAGCTGATGAACCGACGGGAGCTTTGGACTCAAAAGCTTCCAGATTATTACTGGAAACAATGTCTGAAATCAACAAGAAAATGCAGGCTACTATTTTAATGGTAACACATGACCCGTTTAGTGCGTCTTTCTGTGAACGTATTTTGTTCTTGAAAGACGGTAAAATATTCAATGAAATTTTCAGAGGGGAAAAAAGCAGAAAAGATTTCTTCAATGAAATACTGGATATATTAACCTTGCTCGGAGGTGAAGTGGGAAATGTTAGGTAAGTTAGCGTATAGAAATACAAAAAGAAATATTAAAGATTATTTGATTTATCTGATAACCGTTACTGCATCCTTTTCTCTTATATTTGCTTTTAATTTGGTGGCAAATTCTGATGAAATTGTAAAGTTATGTTCCAGTATGGATGCATTTAAGAATTCATTGTTCGCTGTAAATATTCTTATTATTTTTGTGATATGCTTTTTGATCAACTATACAACGAAATTTATGTTTGAAAAAAGAAGTAAAGAATTAGGAACATATATGCTTCTTGGCATTAAGAAAAAAGAAATTGCCCACTTAGTTGTAATTGAAAATATACTGTTGGGAATTTTAGCATTTGTATTAGCTATTCCTATTGGCTTTTTATTCAGCCAGTTTGTGTCGTTAGTAATTGTAAACTTACTGGGTATTCCAAAAACTCTCTTTATTTCTTTGAATTTCGTTTCTATTGGACTATTGATAATTTATTTTTTAACTATTTATGTTTTGGTTTTGCTTAATCTATTAAGAAGAATAAGTAAAATGACGATACGTGATTTTCTTTATTTTGACAAACAAAATGAAAAGAAAATGTTCCGTGACAGTAAAAAAAGAAATGTCATTTTTGTTTTAAGTATTATTCTTGGTGCGATTTCTCTTTTTCTCTGGAATTCACGTTGTACTATGGATAATTTTAATAAGCAAGAAACACTTACTTATTTGATGGTAAGCGTAATCATGTTGATTATCAGCATTTATGGTATATCTACAACTTGTGCAGATATGTTCTTGACTGTTTTGTTAAAGAATAAAAAAATGAAATATCAAAATGATAATCTGTTTGTAGCAAGAACATTTGCTTCTAAAGCAAGAACAATGAGCTTCACATTTGGTACATTGTCTATGTTGATTTTAACTTCACTGCTGGCTCTGAATTATTCTAGTATCAACAAAGCTTCGTATGATATCAGCGTGAATTTAAATGCACCATATGATGTACAACTCTTTGATGATAAGCAGGTATTTGATGAATATATTCGAGTAATTGAAGAAGAATATACGATTGTTAATACCATTGAGTACAACATTTATAAAGAGCCGAATCATCAGGTACAAAATTTCTTCCAATCAGAATATTATGATTTTGACCCAGTCTTGAAGTTAAGTGATTATAATAGGTTACTGGAATTAAGAAAGATGCCGTTGCTTTCTTTAAATGATAACGAATACTATATAGTTACAAATAGCAAGTTTGCATATAAGGTTGAAGATAACAAAGATATTGAAACCATAACAGTAGCAAATAAAAATTTGAAATTAAAAGGATATGACACTAAGTCTTATTGGAACTCTATAACTAATACTGGCAGATTTGTTGTTGTACTTCCAGATAAATATGTTCAAGGACTTGAAGTATCAGAAAATCATTTGATTATAGATACAAAAGAAGATACAGACGCAGAATTAGAAAATAAGATAAAAGAAGATATGCAACATCAATTAGTAAAGGTTGATGAAAATGGAGAAATAAATGATGAGTCGTATAGAGTAAACGTAAGAGGTGCAGAAATAGAACAACAAAAAGCAATGGTTGCAATAGTAGCCAGTCTGTTTATGTACATTGCATTTATTTTGATTTCCGCAGTAGGAACAATTTTGGCAGTTCAATCATTGAGCGACTCTACTAAATACAAATATCGCTACTTGACCTTGCGAAGATTAGGAATAAATGATAAGTCGCTATTTAAGACAATCAGAAAACAATTATTGATATTATTTTGTGTCCCTGCAATATCAGCAATATTATGTTCTTTTGTGATGATGTCGTCATTGAATAATGTGTATCAACAAATTTTGGGAGATAAACACCTTTATCTAATGTACTTTGGCTTGAATTTAATTATCTTCTTCCTAATTTATAGTATTTACTGGATAGCAACGTATATCGGTTTCAAACGAAATATCAATGAGGAGAGTTAGATTTTTCTAGCTCTCCTGCTGTGAAATTATTATAATGGTAAATCAAGGGGGTGTTGAAATGAGAATAGCAATTATCGAAGATGATGAAATCACTCGTTTGGAGCTTTCTAAATTATTGAACACACAAGGATATGAAACAGTTTTATTGATTGACTTTGGAAACCTGACAGATGAATTAAAGCAATATTCCATAGAACTGGTTCTGCTTGATATTAACCTGCCGTATGAGAATGGCTATGAAGTATGCAGGAAAATAAAACAAGTCATGCCAGTACCGATTATCTTTGTAACAAGCAGAGATACAAATGCTGACGAATTGAAAAGTATTCAAGTGGGTGGGATTGACTTCATCACAAAGCCGTATGACACGCTTATTCTTCTTGAGAAGATCAAGCGTGCATTGCAGTTATCAAACCCGAATAATTTCCGTGAGCTTGTTAAAAAAGATTGTACCCTTGATTTACATTTATCTATTTTGAAGTATCAAGAGAAAAGCATTGAATTGACAAGAAATGAATTTCGTATTTTATACTACTTCTTTATGAACGAAGATAAAGTTATCAGTAAGGAAGAACTATTGGAAAAGCTGTGGAACGACAAATATTATTTAGACGAAAATGTATTACTGGTTAATATGACCCGTCTAAAAAAGAAAATGAAAGAAATCGGTATTGTTCATTTATTGGAAAATATACGAGGAAAGGGTTGGAAACTGTGAGCTTTTTTACATTCTTAGAAGAAAAAATAACAGAGATATTGTTTCAGCTTTTCTTTCTTGCCTTAGTAGCATTTCTCTTGATTTTCTACGGTGTAGATACGCTATTTGTTGTATTGCTGGTAATTCTGTTCATCAGCATACAAGGGCTTTTTCAATGGTGTTTGTATCGGAAGAAACGTAAGGCTTCGCAACATATTATTGATTTAGTAGACGGACTGGAAGAAACCTACTATATTGCAGATGTTTTACCAAAGCCAAAAGAATTTCAAAATGAAGCCTATTACTACGCACTAAAAAAAGCCTGCAAATCTATGAATGATGAAATCGGTAAAATCACAGAGGAAAAGCAGGATTATCAAGAATATGTGGAAAGTTTCGCCCATGAAATTAAAATACCGATAGGAGCATTGTCTTTGACGTTCGATAATACGAAAAATTACACGTTAAAAAAAGAAACAGACAAGATATTTCAGTTGGTGGAACAAATGCTCTACTATGCAAGGAGTGAAAATACGGAAAAGGACTATTTTGTAAAACAGTTGCAGTTAGACGAAGTGATACATAATGTCATTCTGAAATTTCGTCATTCACTTATGGAAAGGAAAGTAATTATCAATATCCATGACATAGAGAATGTTGTATATACTGATGAAAAATGGCTGACATTCATTCTATCTCAAATCGTGCAAAATGCGATTAAGTATTTTGACAAGCAGGAAAACAAACTGACGATATACAGTCAAGACAACGGAACAAATATACTGCTTGTAATTGAAGATAATGGCTGTGGAATAAAAACGTCTGATTTATCCCGTGTATTTGAAAAAGGCTTTACTGGTTCTAACAGAAACAAGGCAAATGCAACAGGTATGGGACTGTATCTATCTAAAAAATTATGCGATAGGTTGGGATTGAAATTGGATATTGCTTCTACGGAAAAAGAATATACAAGACTGACAATTATATTTCCAAAAGGAACAGTTCATAATTTTTCAGAGTAATTTGAAAAACCATGCCAACATTGATACGGTGCTTTAAGGGGGCTTGCGTTATGGAAAGCTTTAAGTACAATTATTTGCAATCAAATCCCACCTAATAGCACACTATTAAAAATTGAATATGTTTTAGCTTTAAAGGCTCGTACAGACTATATGTTTTGTGCGGGCTTTTTTCATACCCGAAAAAATTTAAAAAATTTTTCAAAAGAGGTCATTAAATCACACCTAGCTGTCCTTATATGGTGCGGAAAGAGGGATAAACACTTTTCAAATCATAAAGGAAAGGAGGTGAGATTGATGAAACCGTCTGACTTCCAGAAAACAGTTCAATGTCGTTTTGAAAGTTGTTTAAAGAAAGTTGTCCGTAGTGTCGTGAAAGATTATTACAAGGAATTAAACCGTCGTAAGAATAAAGAAATATCTTTCAGCGAATTGCCAGATGTCCTTGTTGATAAAATGGCTGTTTGGGACGACTACGAAACAGATTATACAATCTTTTCAGTATGTGGCATTGATATTCGTGTCCTTGATGATGAATTGGCAGAAGCCTTGAAGAAACTTCCAGAAAGAAAACGCAATACTCTGTTGATGTATTACTTCTTGGAAATGACAGAAAGTGAAATTGCCAACTTGCAGAAAATCACGCAAAGCGGTGTATTTAGAAACCGACATCACGCTTTGGAAACTATGAAAAAAATACTCAAGGAGGAACATTAGAAAATGAAACAGTTATTTAAGAAACCGTCTTATTACTTGATTTCATCAGCTATGGACGGAAACGAAAAAGCGATTGAAAAATTACTGGCATTTTATGACCCTTACATATCAAAGTGCTGTTTGCGTTCACTTTATGATGAATACGGCAATGTTTATATCGTTGTAGATATGGAATTAAAAGGACGTATCAGAGAAGCACTTATCAAAATGATTTTAGGTTTTGATATTGAAGATATGGACTTAGAACCAGAAGAATAAGCAGTTTTTAGCGGAGCATGATTTAATATCCCCCTCTTTCCTGCTCTGCCACCTGCTTTTATATGAAAGCAACACGCTTTCACCACAGCTCTTTGACAACTGAATAAAGCAGACAGATACGTTTGTGAGATGGCGAGCCACGGGGACTGTACGCCACGACCTTTTCAAAAGAAAGCGAGCGACCCACGCAGTGATCCGAGAGCGACTGTTGGAAAAGTTGTTTTGCCACGACCTATCCTCACAGAATAATGATACGTCCGCATGGTGCGGTTCTGCCCACAAGAATGGGAATAGTTGAGATACTAA